>CBDURU010000014.1:0-51230 GCA_965369865.1 uncultured bacterium
TGGAACCCCACTATTTTCAACTATAAAAGGGACAACCTCAAGAGATGTCCCCGATATTGAAGTGATTCGTCGACAAGCACGTTCGACTCGAAGAATTTCAAAGGCGTGCGGGATGAAGATGTCTCACTCAGCGTGTCGACGCCACGCGGCCCAATTAATTTTTATCTTACGGGATTGGTCTAACGCGAAAATGTACCGAAAATTTCCGCTTCTTCGACTATCTTTCCTTCCATGGCGGTACGGAGCTGGGTAGCGCTCGCGCCGTGGCCAAGGTTGAGGTTTTCGTTCAACGCGTACAGCTTGAAGAAGTAGCGGTGGTCCGGTCCCGGCGGGGGATGAGGGCCATCGTACCCGACTTTCTTGAAGTCGTTCTTCCCCTGCTTCGCGTGCCCGAGTTTTTCAAGTGTCTGCCATTTGGGTATGCCCGTATCGAGCCCTTCTTCCTGGGCGGATAAACCGTATAGCACCCAGTGCACCCATGTGCCGCCCGGTGCGTCGGGGTCCTCGCAGATCAGCGCAAGTTCCACAATGCCCTGCGGAAGATCGTCCCATTTCAGAGACGGGCTAAGATTGTCGGCGGAGTAGGCATGTCTGTCGGGAAGTCGTCCTTCCTGAGTGAAATCGTCGCTAATAATTTTCATCGTAATCCTCCTGGTCGGGAACTAAGGAGATTATACACGATTTTTGAGAAGTGATGCGCGATATCATTTATCTAAGCTTGTCGATGGGTTAGAATATACCTGACGTGACGCTTCTTAACGAATATTCCGAACAGTTTCGTGCCGCTTACTGGATGGTTGGCTTACGGCTGGCCGTTATCCTGGTTCTGGCGTATTTGATCGGGCCGATTGTGGCGAAGCAGTTGAGAAGGAAGGAATCCGACCGAAAAAAAATCGGGGGCAGTTTGAAGATCGGGGATGGGGACACAATCAGATTTTCGACTTCGACTCAGGGCGTGCCGGTGTTTTCTGTGAGGAACATGGTGTGGTTCACCGCGATCATAGGTGTTATGGTCCTGTTCTCGGTCGGGATGGTGCGGCACCTGTCGTTTCATTCAAAAGCATGGGACCTCGCTATTTTCGACCAGGTAATATGGAATCTCGCTAACGGCAACGGATGGGAATGTTCCGTGAGAAATGTGCAGGACCTTCGTGGCGATCATTTCGAGCCAATCCTTTATCTTTTCGTGCCACTCTATAAAATTATTCCGCATGTTGGATGGCTGCTGGGTGTGCAGGCACTTGCCTTGGTTGGAACGGGAGTGCTGTTGTTCAACACGTACCGCGACAAAATCGGCGAGTTGCCATCCTGGTTGATATTTCTCGCGTTTTGTTTCTACCCGCCATTGCACTGGCTGTCGCTCGCGGATTTCCATCCAATCGCGCTGGCGCCATTTTTTATCGCGCTTGGATGGATGGGTTCCAGGAAGGATAAATTATTGGTCCTGATTGCCGGGCTGATCGGGTTGGCGCTCTGCTCTGAAGAAGGCCTTATTGTCGCGGGATGGTGGGGTCTCTGGGAGTTTACGGATCGAGGTTACTGGAAGTTTCTTTTTAAAAATCAAACGGAAGCAGCGGAACGGCAAAACCTGAAAGCCTGGTTACTTCTGATAATGGCCATTCTGTTTTTGACGGTGTTTGTTTATCTTGCAGCATGGTATATCCCGGCGCATCGAGCTGAAGGGGAGGGGTATTTCTATGTCCATCGATACGCTTACCTTGGAGAATCGGTATCTGAAATCGCGAAAAATTTCTTTATAAAACCATGGCTCTGGATAACACACGCGCTCGATGGAAGAGGATTGTCATTACTTGCGTTATATTTAGTTCCGCTTGCGTTGCTCCCGTTAAGACGTCCAAAGATACTTCTCCTTCTGTTGCCAACGGCACTTTACACACTTCTATCCGTAAGCCCGGAACAAAGATCGATTTTTCACCAGTACACGGCGATCTGGATTCCTTTCCTGTTTATCGCAGCGGCTGAGGCGATACCGCTGACTAAGAAAATTGCAGAACGTCTGGTGAAGATAAAAAAAAGCCCTGATTTACATAAGCTGGAACGGGCTTCGATTCTTGTAACAGCGTCGGTACTTGGATTCCTAGCGTTTTCCCCGCTGTTTGGACTGAGCATGCATCCGGAAATTTTTACACCAGAGGACTGGGCGGCAGAGGCAAAAGGGATTGTGGGTAGTGTCGGATCGGATGACGCGATATCGGCGCCATCGGCATTGTGTCCGCATTTGAGTCACAGGCGGGTTTTATTATTGAAACCGAACACGACATGGCCGACAAATGAGGAGCTGATAGTGCTTCCGGATTTCCCTCCGGGTGAATAATGGGTGTTGAAAAAGTTAATTATTTTGTTTAGGGGGACACCTGCTTTTCGACGGGCGAAAAGAGGTGTCCCCGATCTCAGAAAAAAAAAGCGGCCCGAAGGCCGCTGTGATGTTTCAAAAATTAAAATTTTGAATTGGATATTGAATTGAATGTTTTACGAAATATTCTTGAGAGCACGGCAGATGACTTTTCCGGTGTAGTCATTACCAAAGAAATTTTCATCCTCAAGCCCGTTCGTCGCCTGCATGAACGCGACCTCGTTTCCTTCCTCATCGATCCACTGGTAGTTGAGAAGATAGAAGGTCATGTAGCCGCCGGGGTCAGTATCGACGAAAGTCATATGGTGCCGAATCAGGATGCAGTTGAGGACCTCCAGGTTACCGTTGATCATGAAGATCGCGGGACCGGTCCCCAGTGTCGCCATATCCCAGCTTATATCGAAATTAATAACCCCAATTGAGCCCGATCCACTGCCGAAATCGATCCAGGGATGGCAGATGGGATGGGTTATCTCGAATGTATCATTGTATTGGTAAATCGTCCCGGCATGATACTGCCCCTCCAGGATAAGGTCACCGTTCTCAGCGTCAACAAAATCAAACTCATGCGGGCAATAAATATCCTGGCCCATCGTGGGAGCGTCCTCCTTGAAGAAGAAATCCGCGTTTGGCCAGGTGCTTTCTGCCAGGGCGGGAACACCCGGATCGGTCGGTAGCAGCCATTCGCAAATTGCGGGCGCGGATGGCGGAACGACGGTAAAATCCCATGGTCCGTTTGGAGCCTGATAATCGAGTCCATCCAGGTTGTCGATCGAGTTATTATAGTATTCGAATCCCCTTATACCGTAAAGATGATCGGCGGAATTCCACTGATCGATAAGGTTCACGCAGAATGGATCGAGTCCGGTTACCGTAACCTGGAGCTTGGGATCGAGCACATCTTCTAGACCCCATTCATCCACAACTTTCAGGCCGATGAAATGAATTCCAGGCTCGTAGAACTGGAAGAAAACCTGGTCCTGGTCCTGGATGTCAATCGGGTCATCGTAATCGTTGTTGCCGTCCATATCCCAGTAGACATGGACGATATCACCGTTGCCATCATCATCAAGCGAAAGATTTGTGAACGTGACAGTTTCACCGACACTTACATCGGTCAGGTCGACCTCGGCATCGGCAATCGGAGGGCCGTTCACTTCCACAAGGATTGGATCGTCAAGGTCGTCGACATTATTTGTCGAATCAGTGACCTGGTGCTGTACGTAATAGTCGCCACCCTGGTAGTAAATATGAGTGGTGTCTTTGATGAACTTGTCATAAACGCCGTCACCATCGAGGTCCCATTCAAAATACACGATATCTCCCGGTCCGTCCGGATCGATGGAACAGTCGTAGAAATACACCAGTTCCTTGGTGCTGGGATGCGGATTATCGACATCGCCGCACGCGACAGGCATTTCTCCGGTTCCACCGCCAACTACTATTTCAAGCGGAACATCAAGCAGGTCTGAATTGTCAGCCGTATCTGTCACCCGAAGCTGGACTTTGTAAGTGCCAGCATCGAGATACTGGATCTCGGGATTCTGAACGAATCCGCCCGGATTGAAACCGTCGATCGGATTAAACGAGAAATCCCATTCCCATTCGATGATGTCTTCGTTACCATCGGGATCGGTGGAATCATCGAACAGAAACACTTTCTGGTTTTCTTCGGGTTCGTAATTATCCGCGTGAGCGGCAGCCGTGGGTTTCTGGTTGCCACTCATTGAAACAGTGATGGTCAACGGATCATCGAGCATATCCGAGTTGTCATCGGTATCGGTTACCCGAAGCTGGACCTTGTAGGTGCCCTCAGTTGGATAGGCGATCTGTGGATTCTGCTCCTCGCTTCCAACCATGAATCCATCAATCGGGTCGAAAGAAAAGTCCCATTCCCACTCGATGATATCTTCATTTCCGTCCGGATCGGTAGAGTCATCAAAGAAACTTACTGTCTGTCCGGGATTCGGGCTGTAAGCATCAGCGTGGGCCGCCGCGACAGGCGGTTCGTTAACCTGGACAACAAATTCACCCACGGTGAGGATAATTAGCCGATACCCTGTCAGGTTGTAATTTAAATTATTTAAATTCTCAGAATCTTCCGCTGCAACAAGGCACATGTATTCACCCTGCGCGGCGATTTTTTCGTTCTGGACCGTCACCTCATACGTGCTGTAACCGTCACCATCGGATGACCAGGCTGCCTCGGCAGTTCCATCAAATAACTCGAAACATTCGACTGTTGGAGCCGGGTTTCCGCTCATTCCCTGGTGATCGTATACATCAATCCAGAGCCTGGTTTCGCCACCCTGGTCCGTAAGACCCTGGCCGATAGCTTCCTCGGTAATTTCAATTCTCCAGGGTTCCAGCGCATTCGCATCGGGCGGGAAATCTTCCATGGGGTCTTCAACCGGCTGATTGTCAGGTAAAGCCCACGAACAGTCCACCGCATAGCCGAAAACGAATCCGCCAATCTGGAACTTGAGTTCGTACTGGGTGGTTACAACTGAATCAACAAACAGTGCGTTACGAGTGTTCAGGGGACCGGGCGAGATATGCCGTTTGTAGCCGTTAAGAGTGGAATTCGGGAACGTCTCACTTCCAAACTTGCCCTTGTAATACCCATAAAGGCCGCCGGGTCCGTTTCCAATGGTCGATGGGTTGAAGTTAGTGGTATGACCATCGGCATTAACCAGGGCACCCTCACCAAGAGCCATATTGGAGGTGATCAGGTCATCCTCAGACGTTGCGGCGAAAATCTTGCTGCCGGGGAACATCATAATTCCGCGAACATCGAATATAGTGAAATCCTTGCTTGTCAAAGGATGCTGGATCTGGATGTCAATCAGCCAGGTATTATCGACCGTCGGTGTAATTCCAACGATCTTGAAACAATCCGAACACATTCCGGTCTCAAGGAACTTGAGGATATTAAGGTGCTCCTCAACATTCCTGAGAGGGATAATTTCGGCTGTGCCCTCTTCCGGGTTTAAAACAATATTCGTAAACAGGAGGAGTTGATGGCCGGAAGCCGGGGTTTCAGCCTGGGGGGCTAAGTCGGGCGTGACCGGACTGTCATTGCCGGTGGATCCACCGGAACAGGATACAGTCGCTATCAGTAACATGACCAGTACGCCGATGTGCCAAAACAGGCGGTAATTCATATGTGACCTCCATGGGGTATCTTGCAGGTTTGTGCCGGTACCTTATTGATAAAGGATTTACTTAATCCTGAATCTGTAAGTACCACTTAAATTAAATATACACTGGTTTTGATGATAAAACCAGTGTGATTAATATGTATAAACATAAAATGCTAAGCGGTCAGTTTAAATCCGGCAACGGTTCGGATCGGTGTACCGGGAGAGTTAATCATCAAAACCACCGGATTCTCCCTCCCCGGGATGGTTAAAGATGCTTATGGGGATGAGGATATCCAGTGTGTCCGTAGCGCCGTCGTTATCTGTAACCCTGAGATTTACAAGGTACTCCCCAGGCTCGTCGTATACTGCATGGGGTTTCGATTCCGATCCGCCGACATACGGGTCTCCGAAAATTCCGTCACCGTCGAAATCCCAATCCCATGAAACGATGTAACCATCAGGATCGTAGGAATGATGGCCCCTGAATATAAGTTGCTGGCCGGTCCAGGCCCAATTTTTATTTACACTGGCAACCGCGACCGGATCCTGGTTCGGGTAATTCCCGACGTTAATCTGAAGCATTACATCAAGCTCGTCAGAAAGGCCGTATGCGTCGATAACTTTCAGGCCGATATTGTACAGGCCGGGCGAGTCGAAGTTGACGATAACCTGATCCTGGTTCTGGACATCCTCCGGATCGTAATATAAGCCATTGCCGTTCAGGTCCCATAAAACTTCCACGATGGGGCCATTTCCGTCAGGATCGATTGAAAGGTTTGTAAGGGTTATATCCTCTCCCACGTCCACTACGGTTTTATCGGCAACAGCCTGGGCTACCGGAGGCGCGTTCACTTCAACAAAAATCGGGATGTCGAGAATATCCGAGTTGCCGGTAGAATCGGTCACCCTGTGCTGGACATAAATATCGCCGCCGGAATAGTAGACGTGAGCCGGGTTCTTGGCGGCAGTTTCAAAAATCCCGTCACCATCAAGGTCCCACTCGAAAGTGATAATATCCATCATACCGTCCGGATCATATGAACAATCGTAGAATTGAACGAGAGTGCCGACATTCGGGTGATTATTTAACACGTATCCGCAGGCTACCGGTGGATCGTTAGGATTGGGGCCGTGCACTGTAATAACCAGTGGATAATCAAGTATATCGAAATTGCCAATCGAATCCGTTACACGGAGCTGGACCATGTAAGTGCCTTCATATGTGTACTGTACCTGCGGGTTAGGAATGTAACTGCCGGGATTGAACCCATCCACGGGATCGAATGAAAAATCCCATTCCCACATGACAATATCGGGGTAACCATCGGGATCGAAGGAATCATCGAAGAAGCTTACAACCTCGTTGATGTCAATGTCGTATGTATCGGCATGCGCGGCCGCGGTGGGCGGCTGGTTATCATATGAATTAACAACGATTGTCAGCGGTACATCCAGCATGTCGGAGTTATTCGCGGTATCCGTAACCCTTAGCTGGACCTTATATACCCCGCCCGCCACATATTGCACCTGTGGATTTTTAACAAAACTTCCAGGCAGGAACCCGTCGACCGGGTCGAACGAGAAATCCCATTCCCAGGAAACGATATCCGAGTTTCCATCGGGATCGGTGGAGTCATCGAAGAAACTGACAGTCTGGTTGATCTCGATTTCAGAGACGTCTGAATGCGCGGCCGCGGTCGGGGCCTGATTATCCTGGGTAGTGACCAGAATAGTCAGGGGTTCATCAAGCATATCGTTATTGCCCGCAGTATCGGTGACCCGAAGCTGGACCAGGTAGGTTCCGGCGGTATCGAATTCCACTTGCGGATTGGCTTCGAAACTTCCCGGCAGGAAACCATCGACCGGATCGAATGAGAAATCCCATTCCCAATCGACAATATCTTCGTAGCCGTCCGGATCGGTCGAGTCGTCAAAGAAACTGACAAACCCGTTGACCTCGATTTCGTAAAGGTCGGCATGAGCCGCGGCGGTAGGTTTTTCGTTACCGTCAGCAATCACGGTAATTGTTAAAAGTTCATCGAGTGTATCGGAATTACCATGACTGTCGGTTACCCGGAGCTGGACCATGTAAATACCTTCGGATGTATATTCAATCTCTGGATTCTTTAGAACACTGCCGATCATGAAACCATCGACCGGGTCGTAGGAGAAATCCCATTCCCATTTAATAATGTCTTCATTTCCGTCCGGATCGGTAGAATCATCGAAGAAACTCACGGTTTGTCCGGGATCCGGGGTGTAAGAATCGGCGTGAGCTGCGGCGATCGGGGGATTGTTGGCCTGTACGGAAAACTCGGCTACAGTTACATTAATTATCTGGTAACCGGTAAGGTCATAATATGAGTAGTTCCCATATTCAGTGTCCCGTACAGCAATAAGACACATGTAGTCTCCCTCTGGCGCCAGTTTACCGTTCTGGATCGTAACCTCGAAAGTGCTGTGATCTTCATTGTCGGAGAATAATACGGATGTAACAAGCCCGTCAAAAAGTTCATAGCATTCAACAGTCGGGGCAAAATGGCTTTCCCTGCCTTGGTGATCGTAGACATCGATAAACAGCTTTAACGCACCACCCTGATCTGTCAGACCCTGGTCCACGGCTTCCTGTGCGACCTCAATTTTCCATGGTTCGAGCGCATTCGCGTCAGGAGGGAAATCCACCATCGGGTCCTGTACCGGCTGAGTAAGCGGCGGCGCCCAGGAGCAATCGACAGCGTACCCGAACACAAAACCACCAGTCGAGAATTTAAGTTCATACTGAGCTTCGGCATATGTGGCGGCATATAAAGCGTTGCGCGTGTTCTCAGGGCCGGGCGATATGTGCCGTTTAAACCCGTTAAGGTTACTATTCGGCCAGGCATCGCTGGCCCATTTAGCCTTTTCATACCCGAATATCCCACCGGGACCGTTTCCATAAGTAGCCGGGTTAAAAAGCGTGGTATACCCGTCCGGATTCATCAGGGCGCCTTCACCCAGCGATGGGTTCGATGTGAAGAGGAAATTCTCGTAAGAAGCCGGGAACACCTTGCTGCCCTGGAATATCATAATTCCGCGAACGTCGAAAATTGTAAAGTCCGGTGAGGTCAGCGGGTGTTGGACCTGGACATCGATCAGGTAGGTGCCATCGATTGTTGGTTCGGACCCAACTACCTTAAAGCAGGTAGTGCAAATTCCATTCTCAAGGAATCGAATTATATTCAGGTGTTCGGCGACCTGGCGAACCGGGACAACCTCAAAAACGTCCTCTTCAGGATTGACATAGATGTTATAGTAAAATAACAGGTAATTATTTGGTGCTTCGACCACGGTTTGTGGTGAAAGGCCTGGAATTATCGGGTTAACCTGTCTGGAAGAACCACCGGAACAGGAAACCAATGCGGCCAGCATTAATACAGTCATGCCGACTAGAAGTATCTGACGGGATATCATACATAACCTCCGGTTTGTATTACCTAAATCTTAAAACTCGCCCTATCGAAAAACCAAGTCCCTCTAAGCTCTGGAATATATCGTATAGATATATTATATCTTAAGTCAAATACAATTATATTGCAAGAGAACTTAATATGGTTTCACATAGGAAATCCAATCGGCATTCAGTTGTCCTCTTCCAACAAGTTTAGAGTAAATTTCTCTTGAATTTAATACGTTCCGGCTGGTTCGGCAATTGAATTTCCGGCATTTTTACGATCCTCCATAGCATCTAAATGAATACCGATTTGACCAATTGGCCCTTTTATCGTAAATTAGTAACCTGGATACGGGTCGTTAGCCTTTATCCTCGCATACATATTTAATTCGACCTTTTAGCGGATATCTCTCGGAGGTTACAAAATGAAGTGGCTTGCTTTACCTCGCTATGTCTTATTTGGGCTTATCGCGTTATTTATTGGATACGGATGTTCAAACGGCTCAAGTTCGCCAACAACTCCCGGTGCCGGCGAGTTACCCAGAGATCCCGCCGGTGGCACAATATTCCTTGGGCAGTTTGAACAATCGGGGGGTGAACTGGTTGTCCCGGTCCGGTTCAGGGATGCGGTCGATCTGTACGCCATGAGCTTCCGGATCGGGTTCGATCCATCCGGGCTTGAACCACTCAGGGTTGAGTGGGGATCGAGGGTCGAGGGTGAGGATTCGACATTCTGCCTGATGGACCGTCCGGATTTTATCCCCATGGCTTTCACCAGGTTTTCGATTGGCCGCGGACTTGATGGTGAAGGCACTTTATGCATGCTGCGGTTCCGGATTATGAACCACGATCGCGCCGCACCATGGATAATCAATAACCCCGAATTCCTGGTCGCACGAAATTCGCTCGGAGAACGTCTCACCCTTAAAGTCGGGGGTGATTCACAATGACAACGAAATTTATCCATACAGGATTAATCGCATTTTACGTGATGGTCATACTGGCGGTACCTGCACTCGCAATTGTACCGCCATCTGATGAGGAAGCGGAATGGCTCAGGAATTCACCGGATTTACAGGAGAGGATCGACAGGGCGAACCAGCTTCTGGAACCTCTACTGAATCCTCCCAGTATCAGCCCGATTGACGTGGCTGAAAATTTCACTAGCGGGATCGCCGGCAGTTTCGGTTTGATGAGAGGCGATGATGGTTTTTACTCCCGTTATGACCTGAACGATGACAATGTAATTGATGAAAGGGATTTCGTCGAGCTGGCATTCGAGGCGCCTGCGATCATCAGGCAGGCATGTAAATCACCGACCCATGGTGAGGCCCGCTGCGCTGTAATCCCGATAAAATTCCCGGATGTCGCTCCCGACCCGTCTCATCATTCCGATTACTGGGACAACATGTTTTTCGGGGACGGGACCTACACGACCCATTCATACTACGAGCAGGTTTCGGATGGCGCACTCGATCTTGGCGGCGCGGTTATGGTCGATCCGACCGAGCCGGATGGCTACTGGATGGCCGACTACCCAAAGACAACTTATGGCTTCGACATGGCTCTGCTTACGGAGATCCTGAATAAAGCCGATGAGGTTTATGATTTTTCCGAATTTGACGCGGACGGCAACTCAGAAGCGGATGGCGTCTTTTTTATATACGCCGGCGATACCGATGGCTGGGGGGATTTCTACTGGGGCTGGGCGACATACGGTCCATACATAATTGATGGTGTCCGTGTCGGGCCGATGATGTTTGTCGGCGAGCATCTGATGACATACCGTGTGGCCGCTCACGAATTCGGGCACATGATGGGACTTCCCGACTATTACGATTACACCTTCAAGTCAAATGGGATCGGTGTCTGGGGGCTAATGGGCAAGGGAGAAGCGTATCACGACGCGAGATCGAGGTGGTATCTCGGATGGGTTAATCCGATAGATGTAAGTATGGACATGTATGGCGTCACATTCTCGCCAAGGTCAGAAAACAGTGATGTTTACCGCCTATGGCACATGGGTGAATACGGCCCGGAATTTTTCCTCCTGGAGATGATCCAACCCTCGAGCTATGACTATAAAATGCCAGGAGAAGGCCTGATGATCTGGCATGTCGATGAGACCAGGTCGAACAACAATTACTGGCCGCACAAGCTTCTAGATGTCGAGGAGGCCGATGGGCTTGACGATCTGGACAAGAAAGCGAACAACGGCGATGCGACCGACCTGTACTGGCTCGGAAACCAGGATACATTCAATCACGATACCTACCCGAATTCGGACGCATATGACGGTTCCGCCACCGCAGTCCAGGTGCTGAATGTATCGGCGGTCAGCGCGGGGACAATTACCGCCGACCTTATCGTCGGGGTTCCGGGAGACCTGGAGGTCGATGAAATCGAGCCCAATGATGTCTGGAACGATTCCGGCGTCATTCCCGTTCCCGCTCCGAACGGCATCCCGGATGGAAAAGTTAATTTCTATACCGATCCATCCGATTACTGGCGTGTTACAGTTGGAAAACCATCGGTGATCGATATCACGCTCGACTCCCACTCTGACGGTGTGAACCTGAGCCTGTATCTCTGGTCGCTCGGGGGCGGAGGGCCTGTCGAGGTAGCGGATACGACATGGGCCGATGAGCATCTTCGGGCATATGTTTTCATCCCGGGCAACCATTTTATTGAAGTCCGCGCTGAACGTCAGGCTACCTATTACGATCTTTACGTTGAACTGGAGTATCTGCCCGAACCGGGCGAAATTGAAATCAAGTGCGTCCCGCTTCTTGGCGAAACCATTTACGACAACACGATGAAAATGCCCGCGATGCGTCTGGATATTCTCAATAACGCGGGTTGGGTAAGTCTTGAGACGCTCCAGCTCTACACCCAGGGAGCAAGCCCGACAATTATTGATAAAGTGGAAATCTGGCTCGATAACGGCGATGAGATTTTCAATCCGGCAAAGGATACACTGATCGGTGAGTCGGTGGCGGCAGGCATAACAAATCAGATTGTGATCGATGGAATAAGTGCAATTATGGACGGATATACCGCCCTGTTTGTGGTGATGGATATCGGCGACAGCGGCGGGGGCGGTAATTTTGGGATCAGCGTTCAGAGCTACAAGGATATCGTTTTCTCAACTGGGTTTGTGATCTATGACAACTTCCCGCAGGATTCAGATGTCGTGAATGTGGTTCCAGCTCCGATGCCACTCAGCTATGTTACCGCGAGTGATTTCTGGATGGGTTCGGATCCCGAAAACGATCCGTATTACGACCCAATGTGCGATTACAACGAGGAGACACCACCGCACTGGAACCGTACCGGGGATTATTATATCGGACGTTACGAAATCACCAACGGCGACTGGATGCAGTTCATGGCCGATGGCGGTTATGAAACGCAGTTATACTGGGCTGCCGGTGGATGGAACTGGAAGAATAATAACAACCTGACCGAACCCAATTACTGGAACGATCCGGACTACAGGATAGGAGAAGCGTATCCAAACTATCCTGTTGGGGGCATTAGCTGGTATGAGTGCATGGCGTATTGTAATTACGCCGGCGGCCGTCTCCCGACAGAACGCGAGTGGGAGAAGGCCGGACGAGGATCCGATGGCCGCATTTACACATACGGTGATATTTACGATCCATCGATAATCGCATCGGGCTGGTATCCTGAGCCGGTTGGAACCTATCCGGCTTCCGACAGTCTTTACGGTGTTACGGATATGTGCGGGAACATTTTCGAATGGACCTATACATCGTGGGCCTGGGGAACGTACGAACGGTATGCAGATGGGATTTTTAACCCGCCTGCATCTCACAGTTACAAGCTCCAGCGAGGATACAGATACTTGATTGTAGGAGAATGCGATCAGGACTACGCTACAAGGCTTCCCTACAGGGATACCTGGCCGAGGACATACCGCTGGTCTGTTACCGGATTCCGGGCGGCTTTTGACAATCTGTAGTAAACCAGGAATATTAAAAAGAACTCAACAATCCCGTTTTCATTCGGGGTTGTTTTTTAATTCAGCCTGTTTCGGCTATACTTACAGGGATTCAAGAGCGGCCAATATTTTATGAAAAGGCTGTTCGATCCGATGCAATCTATCATAGATCGTTTACTCATGCTTAATGCAATTTTCAAAAGTTTGCGACCCAAACAATGGTCCAAGAATCTACTGGTATTTGGAGCGCTTGTATTTGTGCCGGGCGCTCTTCTGATGCCGAATCTTGAGATCAGGGCGATACTTGCGTTTGTCATATTCTGCCTTGCGGCCAGTGCAGGATATCTTGTGAACGATATCGGCGACCGCGATTACGATCGAAAGCATCCAAGGAAAAAACACCGTCCGATAGCATCGGGCGAGTTGAGTGTGCCGGCGGCGATCGGGGCATCAATAATTGCTATAATCATCGTCCTTGCTGGTAGTTTATATTTAGACCTTACAGAAGTAAGTTTACCTACTGCCGCCATTCCGCTCGATGGAACCCGGTACCCATTTTTAATTACGATTGCCGGGTATCTTTTTGTAACTTTCACTTACAGCGCCTGGCTGAAGAAAATCCCGATACTCGATGTGCTGGTGCTCTCAATCGGATTCACGCTGAGAGCGGTGGGTGGAGCAGTCGCGCTGAAGGTAATATTCTCGCCTTGGCTCCTTTTATGCACCGGTCTCCTGGCACTCTACCTGGCTCTGGGAAAGAGAAGACAGGAACTTTTAAGGCTTAGCAATTTCAAGGATCCCGACAACAGCCTGCCCGAGAATTTCGGCCGGCCCGCCCTTTCGGGTTACACGATCCCGCTTCTCGATCAGCTCCTGATCATGTCGGCCAGTGTAAATATAATGAGCTATTCGCTTTACACTTTCACATCGTCGGGGCATCCCGATAATCGCCTGATGCTGACCATCCCGTTTGTTATTTACGGAATATTCAGATATCATTCATTAATATATAAAGCAGACGCCGGGGAAGCCCCGGATGAGGTCCTTCTAAACGATCGTCCGCTTGTGGTCTGTCTCGCGCTCTGGGTGCTTTCGGTAACGATACTTTTTCTCTATCCGGGTTTCAGTTAACCACGCATAACGCGATTTCTCTCTCAGCCTGTAAGAATTCCAATAAAAATGAATCCTGCACGCCGGGCATATGTAATCTCACTTTTAATCCTCGTACTTCTCGCGGGCGCTCTCGCAAAAACAAAGCCCGATACCGCTGGTGAGATGTTCCCGCTAGCAAGCGCTGTCGGGTGGGTCGAGGGGAACGGACGCGCACTCAGCACCGATTTCATTGGAACGGGAATTCGTCCCGCGCAGGTTGTGAGAATCGGCAGAAATTTTATCCCAAGGACCGCCCCGGCTCTGATGATGTATTACGGCGCGGTCACGCGGGTTTATTCTGAAATCGTGGACCGTCCACTTGACGGCGCCGATATTCCCATGCTGAGCTGGTTCGTGAATTTCCTCGGGGTTCTGCCCTGGGCACTGTTTCTGTTTGGCGGGCTGGTCAGGCTCGCGAAGTACTGGGGCTGCGAGAATGGCACAAAACCGGTCTGGGCGGCATGGGCCGTGATAGCAGGGTCGCTGGCCTTTCAATGGTTCGGGACAATGTCGCCATTTCTCCCTGTTACCGCGCTCTCAGTGTGGGTCCTCGTACTTCTTTTCGAATTTGAAAAAAAGGAGACGGTAAAGAGCCTGGTTACGGCAGCGATCCTGGCTGGAATTTCAGGCATGTTCCATCCATCCGGATGGTTATGGCTGATATTCGGGTTGTTCTATCTCTTTGTTTCAACGAGTGAATCAATAGATGAGAAGCGGCAGATAAAAAATGTTTTAATCTTCGGGATATCGGCATTTGTACCGGTGTTTATAGCGCTTGTATTTAATTATTTATTTTTTGGAACCCTCCTGCCCGTGCAGATGATCGACCTTCAGCCCATCACGATGGCTCCGGGTCGAATAATGGAGCTCATATGGCATGATATTATCGGCTGGAACGGCCTGATCTGGCTGTCACCGCTGGTGGTTATCGGGATATACGTTATGCTGGCGGGGAGTAAAGACATAACAGGCGGCTCGATCGCACTTTTTCTGGTTGGCATGGTGGCTGTGATACTTCTGGTCTGGGGAATAGGTGATGACGCGCGTTTAATCGCAGAGAACGAATCGATCAGGGCTGAATTTTTAATACTGCCGGTAGAACTCAACGCGGGCAAATTCCAGATGGTTCAACTTCCAGCCGAAACCGGGGGCTATGAAGAACAGCAGGCGTTTTACGAAAGGCTTTTCGCTCGTACGGATGTATTTTTATGGACAGGCGGCCGCAGTGCGGGCATCCCGGTGTTCCTTCCGGTAGCCGTTATCCTTGCCATCCTGGGATGGTGCCGGGCAGACGGGTCTGTATTTATACGCGCATGGAACTGGGCCGGAGTTCGATTCGGGGGCCTGCTTGGTTTGATCATCAGCCAGGCACCGTACGGCGCGGCATCGGAATTATATCTTCAGGCGAGTATGGGCTGGGTAGCGCAGATTTTAACCCATACTCCGGTGCTCGAAGCGATACTGGCGGTATCCCTGCGTCTGGCGGAGTTATGGCCTTCCAGCGTTGTAAGATTTTAAATCTTAATAAAAATCCTTGAAATTGATCAAGAGCGTCAGGGGTTGCCTGATAATAATTAGTGGTTATAATAATCCGGGTCAGAAATGGATTTTTTTGCACCTGGCTCTTGACAGGATGTTGCAGCTTGCAACATACTATTTTTATATATAAAATGTACCGGTCTGAAAAATGGAATATTTCTCAGACATTTAGTCGATAATTTAAACATCGTATTAAATGCGGCAATGCATTGCTGGATGCCTTTTAGCGGCTGAATGGCGATTAATACGGGAGTTTTTAAGAATTACCGGGATTCCTGGAGGATTAAATTTGATTCATCCCCTCCAGGATAAAAAATAACCGGTAAGCTCATTACTTAAATGAACTGCACCGGTTGATGATGGCATAATAATTGCAACCCTGTAGGTAGCTCAGGGGCGTGAGCATATATTTGGGTGCGTCTATCGCAATGAGGAAACTGTCAGGCGGTTCGGCTGAATGAAAAATCGAAGCAGAACGTACAGAAAACTTAGAGATGAGCAAGGTAGTGTCTTAATCACCGTGCTTATCGTTGCTACAGTATTTGCCATTCTCGGGTATATTACACTCCAGGTGAGTATCCAATCTCTGGATGCCGCCGATACACACCAGCACAGGATATCAGCTCAAATGGTCGCGGAAGGCGGTCTTGAAACCGCAACCGCCCGGCTCCGTCAGGGTTACAGCGTCGATGAATCGCTTCTGCCGGTGTACATGGACCCATCATATGCCCTTTCCACATCCGATGACATTCTCAGGTCGGAACTCCTGATCAGTGGCAACACAACCGCAAGGGAACTGGATAGCTTCCCCCGCACCACCGAGCGGACAGCATATACATTCGATTCGAACGTTTCCACCTACAGCAGCGATACTGATTTGATCCCGGGAAGTTCGGACGATGCACTTTACCGTTACCACGATGATTTCATGTTCAGCGAAGACTATCCCGGATATGAGTTCTCGCCACTTTTGTCAGAAGGCAAGCTTGTTGCTTACAGCATTGGTGAAGTAGAAGATCGCACTGGAGAGGAAACCCTTTTCAAATTCCTGACCGCTGATTATCCTGCCGATCAGTACACATACGATGTCCGTGAGGCCGGTGTCACCGAGCCATCCAGGATGGCGCCATACCCGATTATTCAGACCGAGCATCCATACACCGGACCCTCGTCAAAATCCTGGTCTATAACCTACCAGCAGGACCCGAGGCATCCGGGCAGAATTCTTAACGGTATACGCCTGATGGCAAATCCCGGCGAGGTCCAGATCGATGCCGGCGACACACTGCTTGTGTCAAGCTGGCTTAAGGATTTAAAGCGATTCCAGAGTCCGTCTGAAATTCCCATTGAGCATCAACTGGGACCTTACACGAACCCGACCGAAGTTTTCACCGAGGAACTAGACACTACTACAATTGGCTTATTCCTTTATGCCGCCGATCCCCCGTCTCCCGGCATGGACTATGGATTCAAGATCAAGGGGATCAGGTACGGGTTCGACATGGACAGGTTTCTTGCATATTACGAGACGCCTCATCCTTACGATGAAATAATCCCGCTAACTACTCCGGCCGATCTGAATATCCAGGTCATTTACTCGCCATTCCAGGCAGAGCCGTTGACGGCAGAGTTCTTTAACCAGCAGATGCGGATCCAGTTCAGTCCCGAATTCTCGCTCGATGATGGAGATACGTTGTTCCTGTTCCATGCCGGTGACGAAGCACCTGTAGCGCCAATAGCTTTTTATAACAGCGGAAATCCAATCCCATCGGATTACTATTCTCCCATTATCAACCGGGCAGGTACAAATCCGGATCTTCCACTGGGAATCCTCCTCCTGCTGGCAAGGACATCGGGTACCGATACCGATGGAGTGGATAATTACGGATATAAAATAGCTGGTCTGGAATATACGGATGACCATGGCGCCTGGGTACGGGCCGAGAACCCGATCATGGAAAGCCCTCACAGCATTTACCTTGCCTCAAACAATATAAACTACACTTTCCCCGCTTTCCCGCCCTTACCTCCCGTTCTCCCGGGAAACTATGTAAGTTACCAAACCATCTATCGTCCGTTCTGTCCGAACACGGATGCCGTGTCCGGTGTCGGAACTATCGACAACTGGTATGTAGAATTCAGCGATGCGGTCGACTTGTCTGTAACGAATGACGGCGCCGGCAATATGGACTATATTCGACTCTACACTCCCGGAAATATTATTCGTGACATATACGATAACGTTTATTATGCAGCCCTGGGCAGCGCAAACGATCTGCTTATCCAGACCCCTGGCAATAACTGGTACAATATCACCGAACTCAAAGGTGCGATAATCGACTGCGGAATTGTCGAGAAAATGGAAATTGAACTTTTCTCGGACGATTTCGACGGTTTTGATGGTGATCGAAGTAATTTCGGGCTCCGAATAGCGGAGGTTGGGTACACGACATCCGATGGAGCGGATGACGACGATACACCGCCGACAATCCGTTCGGACGTTAACTATCCTCTGAATACCGGATATCCCGCATTCGGCAATGCACCCCTGCAGCGCACCGACTGGTGGTACACGTACAGGGAAGCGACCCTTATCGGTCTGCATTTCGACCGTTATAACTTCGATATCGATCCGGGCGACAGGATTGAAATATACGATGAATTCGGAATCCTGATAGCGACACTTTTATCGGACAGCTCGGAAGGAGGACCGGAGATTGGGGACCCGATCAATCCGGACGAACCGGGCGGCCAGCAGCAGGGCGGCTGGGACCCGATTATAGGCGACCCGTATGGCGGGGCCGGTGTGGACCCGGATACAATCGTTGACCTCCATGCGACATACGGCTGGGTGCTGATACCCGGCACAACAGCCCAGGTACGCTTTGTCGGTGATGGAGATGAAAATGAGGGTTACTCAGGTTTTGAGCTGGATCGTGTCGGTTATATAGAGGGTACGGGCGGCATATTGAGTTACGTAACAGAGTACCAGGAGCTGGCGTACGGCCAGTATTACGATCGAACGTCCGAGGCAATGAGCGCCTTCAGATCGCTTGGATTGGATTAAAATTTGTCTTAGAGAAATTCAAATGAAATTTACCCTGGGAAAAACTGGAATATTTAAAAAGATAACGGTCAGGAATTTAACCCGTGACCAGGATGGTTTAAGCCTGCTGGAAGTCATTATTTCTACATTAGTCCTTGGAGTTGCCATAGCCGGATTCCTGATGGCCCTATCCACAGCATCTACGACATCCACCATTGCCAGGAATGAAAGTACACTTGTATATCTTGCCACTCGTGAGTTCGAAGCTCTGAGGAACGCAAATTTCGAGGACCTGTCATTTTTCCAGACCGATACCCCGGGAAATTTACAGGAGGTTCCGGATTACTTCAGGGACCTGGCAATCAGCGAGGAGTTAGGCGGTAATGTCTATGTGGTTGCATCGGGAGACCTGCAAACATCGTACTCATATTATTCAAGGCATGCCGCATTTGACGGAAAACGTGCACATTTCAACCAGGGAGCAACACCCACTCGGTGGATGGGGGCGAACAACAGTCTCGGGTGGGATGATGAAGGCGGCGGACCCATAATCGGCGATCCGTTCGGTGGCGGCGGTCCGAATATCGGTGATCCTGGCGGTGATCCGATTATCGACGATCCCGGTGAAATAGCCCCGGATGATTACCAGTATATTTTCTGCTCGTTCCCAACGAAGACGAAAATTTCGCGTATCCTGTACGATAACCGCTTTAATGTCAGCGAGAAAATGGCGGTACCGTCCGACCATATGGACTACCTTCCCCACCTCGAGGATACATGGCAGAGGAATTTCGATTTCTTCTATTCACCGGATGCTCTTGAGTATGGAGAGATTTACGAACCCTGGAAGCGTAATGTTACCCCGCTGGAGTTTTTCAAGGACCAGGGTTACGGGTCATCCGATATCTGGATGGTTTTCAACAATCCTGTGGAGCCGTTGGAGTGCGGTGTTCTCGGAGTTCACAATATCGATACGTACACCGACTACGATGCGTCATTTCATTACCCGTATATAAGTGAAATCGAGGTTTACGGGTACAGCAATGCCACTAATTATGTAGAGGAGTGGAGGACCGAAGCAGGCGAGCATGAGTACAACAATGTAATAATGTACTTCCCGGACTACCTGGGATCCGGATTTGATCTTGCGCGGCGGACTTATATCGATGCGACCAGCCTTGGTGACGCAATTCAGCAGCGCAAGGAACTCGTGCATGTGGTGATCGAATTTTATCCGGCAACAAATTCATCCAGGATCTCAACATGGCAGCGGTTAACCTGGTGGCAGGATGACACAAGTGAACTGGCAAGGTTCCAGACGAGTTTTTACCGGGATACGCCGACACGTGTCGACAGGCTGCCAAATCTGGATGACTATCCAGAGCACAAAATTTACGATAACAATGAGGACATCCTGTTCCCGTTCACCGTACCCGGCGCGTCTGAAATTCGAGCCAAGTTCGGCGATTTCGATCTCGAACCGGGACCGGGAACCGACTGGGTCACGGTTGAAGATGCCGACGGCAATGTGTATATGGGTCCGCTCTCGGGAAACGCAGGTTTAAACTTATTTACACCCTGGATTCCCGGTGACACGATAGTTCTGCATTTCGTGTCCAACCCACAGAATAGCAGCTATGATATGTTTTACCGGGGATTTGAAGTTGCGCGGATCGAAGTCAGATGGATTGGGGTCGACAGCTTGAATCAGTAAACCGGCGAACAAATGCATTTATATCGAAAAATACTGAACCGATCTCGTCAAAAGGGCTTCACGCTGATTGAGGCTCTGCTCGTGGTCGGGCTGACAACCTTGATTGCCGTAGGGATCGTTGCCGTTTTCCTTGAGGGGATCGATACCCTGCACATTATCACCGATACCCAGTCAGTTGAATTCGGCCACCAGAGGGCATTGACTCTTTTCCTCAACGATGTTCACTCGGCAACGTGGTTCTACAACGGAACCCAGAAGCTGTCAGACGGAACGGAAGTGCCTCGGGAAACCGCGACATCTTTCTCGCTGACCTTTGGGTATCCTGGACCCGATAGTGATGAAATCTGGGTTCGATACCATATCAAGTATGGGGTATTCACCGGCGAATCGTACTTAACCAGAACGGTGCTTACGGCAAGCGGACACGATCAGGGAACATCGATCGTATCGACCGGAGTCGCGAATCTCGAATTCAATTTTTTCAAAGACGATGGTACTTTTACCGACAGGCTTAACCAGATCCAGAAGGTTCAAATGGTCCTGAGTTTAAACACCGGCGGGACAACCGTTCAGAGAGAATATGAGGCGTCATTGAGAAACCGGAACCAGGGAGTACGCACGCCGCCAGGGGATTTTGACGAACTGGAAACCCTGTTGTTTAAGAAATAACGTATTGATCCGATAGCGAAAAAAAATATGAAGTTTGAGGGTTTACATAATGAGCCGATAAAATTACCTGAGCCGCGGAATCAGACAGGATATACGCTGCTTGAAATCCTCGGTGTAACGGTGCTGGCGGTCATAGTGATAATGATGGCCCAGGGCATGATAAGCAACTACCGGCGTTACACGGTTGAGGAAATAGCGGTTCAGAGGCTTAAGGAGATCGCCAGGCTTGAGCATGCGTTCAGGTATTCAAACGATCCGACGGTAAATCCTGAAAGAACATACGGGACCTATTTCGATCTGCAAAACGCAGGATATATACCCGAGATTTATGCTCAGTCGGATGAACGGCGTCACACGATCGACGCTTATATTCCGAACTATCGGTTGGAATTCATGTTAAACTCTGAAGAGCCCGATGCTGAACCGGATGAGTACCAGTTCCTTGTGGTGGCTATTCCACTCTATAACACGTTGGGCTTGAAGACATTTTACGTTCAGGAAGACGGCGAGGTTTATTTTCCCGACAGGCTTATCTTCCTGCAACCCCGTTAAGTACGGAGGACATATATTGATGTTAGGCATGAAACGAAATCGCGATCAACATGGATTCACCCTGATGGAGGTGCTGATCGTTGCCACCATAATCGGCATCCTGCTCTCCGTTGGGACGGTCCAGTACCTTGAAGTCAAGCGTCGGGCGAAAGAAAAACTTGCCGTTCAAAAATTGTCGCAGTTAGCGATATATGAAACATTTTATTTCCGTACTTACGGTTCCTATGCCGACTGGGACGAACTTCGGCTGGAAGGCTATATCAACTGGGATTACATAGAACAGAGTGATAATCTTACCCACTACGACCGGCCGGTCTACATACCGGAATACACTATAGAATTTGAGTTAGACCTTGAAGAAGGGGGATTCAGAATTACCGCCAAACCGGTGTTGGACCAAGCGCACTTATGGTATCCGCGGTGGGTTATCCTCGGCGGCATCGACGATCTGAGAAGCATATATGTCGAGCGGGACGGTGTGGTGAGGTGGCTGGAGACCGATCGGGCGGTATACTAGTATGCTGTTATGAAAACTGTCATGCATGAGATAGAACAACAGAAGGGCTGGACTTTAATCGAGATCCTCTCCGTTTGTATAATGATGGTACTCATTCTGTCATTCGCCCTTCCGTCATACATGCAGGCAAGAAAAATCGCCTACGAGGGCAACGCAATTACGAGGCTTCACAGGATATCACATGCCGAGAACCGGCACTTTAACGAGTTCGGCAGGTTCGGGAACTTCGAGGAACTGGTCGAACAATCCTACCTGCCAGGGGGATATTCAACACATTTTGCATTTACCAGGGACATCATGACAGAATCGAGCATAGTGCCTTTCGTAGATCGATATTCGCTGGTCTTTCATATACCGAATAGCGCGAACTCGCTATACTACAAGATAGACGCGATCCCAGTGGGATATAACAGGATGGGCCTGAGGACGTTTAATATCAACCTGTTCATTACCGGACAGCTTAATCCGGACCATATTCTTCAAAACCCGCCGGTACGGGAAGGCCTGGACACGGAGGGCGCGATCGTGGTTAATCGTTAAGCGGTTATGTTTAACCGTAATTCTAGAGAGAACTTTGGAACAGCCTATGAGAGAGTCTCCTGAAAATAGAAAGCCCGATAAGCCCGGCAAACGCTGTAAGGCAACGGGTTACACGATGGTAGAGATCATGCTCGCAGTCGGGTTAATTACGATCATAGCGGTGATGGCGATCCCGAATCTCCAGCATGCCAGGCGTAACGCTCTTGAAACCGCGGCCATACAGGGTCTCAAGGAACTCTCGCAGGCCGAGGAACTTTATTACGACATCTACGGTTTCTATACCGACGGGCACGACCAGGTCCAGGACCTGAGATCAGTTGATGCGATCGATTCGAAAGCGTACCAGAGAATGAGTCTCAGGCGGGGAGTATTTATTAAAGGTTACTCGATAAATTTCATAAACACCGGAACTTTCCCGCAGAACTACTCGATAATCGCATGGCCGCTTGAGCGCGGGATGGATCTCAAGACATTTATGATAATCAGCGACGGTATAGTCCGAGAGTACGATGATGTATGGAACCGTCCGGTTACGATTTACTGAAAGCCAAAAGTGAAAGTCAGGTTTCGGGATGATAGAGATGAAGAAAATAATATACAGGCTCCAGAGAGGATTCACGCTCCTTGAAGTCATAACGGTGGTCGGGATTATCGCGATCCTGACGGTAATGGCGATCCCCGCCGCGCGAAAGGTGGAAAAAGCTGTCAAGGAGACAGGCTGCATAAAGGGCCTGCATGTGATCCAGGAAGCCATGGAGATGTACTATCGGGAGACGGGTTTTTACCCAGTCCACACGGAGGAGCCATCGCGGCTGTTCTTCCGTGAACTCGACCGTTACCTTCCCGATACCTACTACATCCGTCACGCAGAAAACCAGTTCATACCGGGTTACCGGCTACTTGCGTACGGGATTCCACCGGAAGGCAAGGGCGGCGAAACGGGAACAGGCGGTTTCGGCGGATGGGGTGGATCAACGACAGTGGATAGATATGGGAGCCATATGTATGTACTAATGGCGATACCGATCGAGAGACATCTCGGTTTGAGAACATTCTACCTGGATCCGGGCGGCGTAATAACCACCGATGAAGACAGGCGAACGCCATATTAATAATAATAAATAGAAAATGAACGCGAATTAGCGGAGAAACGCTATGCAAGAAGATATGAAAGATAAATACCCGGTCGATGAAACCTGTGAACCGGACGAGACGGGAGAAGGACGAGGATTTACACTTCTCGAAACTCTCCTCGTGGTATCGATCATCACGGTTATCGTGGCCATGGCCCTGCCCCAGTTGACCGGAATAAAACGGTCGGCATACGAACTGGGCGCGATGAAAGCGCTCAACGCACTCGGGTCCGCCGAGCTTGCGTACCGGAACATACACCGGCATTTCACATCCTTTGAAGGGCTCAGGTCGCGAGGATTTGTGAATGAACGGCTGCGGAAATTCGGGCCTACCGACCGTGAACGAATGGCGAAACATTATTCGATAAATTATTACGTCATGGATAGTTTCAAGGATTTCACGTACGGGTTCCAGTTTATCGCGTTCCCCGACAGGGGGAACTCGTACAACCTGCATACGTTCAGAATCCTTTCAGATGGAACGATCGAGCAGACAAGGGACGGATTGAACTGGGTCCCGCGATAACAATGATTAGCCCGGCGTTGTTGAAAGAATCAGTCAATTACAGGTGTGAATATGGAAGATGAAAAAAGAAAACCGGAAGAGGCGAAAAAGAAAAAGGAATCGGGCTTTACGCTTGTTGAAGTACTCACCGTAGCGTTGATAATCGCGCTGATAGTCACTTTCGGTTTCGCATCGTTCAGGAAAGCGCGACAGCGTGCGATCGAAACCCAGGGGATACACGCGATGAAAGCGCTCGCATCGGCGATGGAAGCGCACTACAACGATAACGGTTTCTACCCTCTTTCTTTCTCGGGACTTCAGCCATCATATATTAATCCTTATTACGTGTTATCCGATTCACCGGTCAAGGAACGATCGATTGCCTTTATCCAGGGATTCACCTGCTTCTGGACCGTGAATCCGTTTAACCCGCAGAGGTATTCGATCAGGGCGAAGGGAATCTATCGTCATGACTGGAGAATAAGCGACTGGATAGAGTTAAGAATTACCGACCGCGGTGTAATTGAGGGCCGACGTTACTCGGCCGGGCGATCGGAATTCCGACCGTTATAGACATAGAAATTTACAGGAATTGGAAGACAAAGAAAATACTGACAAGGTCCACTGGGTCCGGGCAGGTAAAAAAAAATGAAATTGACAGGAATAAAAAAACATACCAGGAGAAGGGCCGGAAAGAGGTCTGAAGCCGGTTTCACGCTGATGGAAATGGTGCTGGTGGCGACCCTGATCGCGATCCTTTCCACCATGGCTATCTCAAGCATGTCGATGGCCAGGTACAAGGCCATGGAGACCGGGGCCGCCCAGGCTCTAAAAGCGCTTGCACAGGCGGAGGAGATGTACCAGATCGACAACGGCCGGTACGCTCTCAGCTTCTCATCCCTGGCAAACACCTACCTTCCCAGGGCCTACTCTGTGAACGATGCATACAACGTTTTCGCGAAGAATTACTCACTCTACTGGATACATTTCGGAAGGGGCGGCCCGCGTCCCCCGATCTCGAATTATTCATCACTCGGTTACACAATCTATGCAATTCCAATCGATCACCGACTGAAAACGTTTGTAATTACCGACGGTGGCACGGTACAGGTCGCGAACACCCTGACAAACTGGTCGCCTTATTAAATCTGTAAATAAGTGGGCGAGGAACAGGAAACGATGTTTAAATTTTACAAAAAGAAAAAAGATAAGCGCAATCGCGAGTCGGGATTTACACTTGTAGAGGTGCTAACGGTTGCGACAATTATCGGCATCCTCGCGACCATGGCGGTTGTGAGTATGCGCGGCGGTCGGAGGGTTGCTTTCGAAACCCGGGCGATCGCGGCGGTGAAAAACATTGCCGAAAACGAAATAATGTACTACCAGCGATACATGCAGTACGGCACCTGGGGGCAACTGGTACAGGAAGGGGATCTTATCGATCCCGGTTACGACAACTCAGACGATCTCGATACACCTTATGACACGCCGATCGCGAACATGTACTCATGCGTTGTATTAGTCACATACGAGGGTCAGGCATTTACCGCTTTCGCGTACCCCAGGGCAAATATGATCTGGCACATGAGGACATTCGCGGTCATGAGCGATGGAAGTTTAATGAATTCAGACGATCATCCCGGATTTTTCTAGAGGGTATTTTTTAAGTCCGGATAAAGTGAATGATTTGGTTTCGGGAAAAAATAGAAACACGAGAGTTTCAAAATATATAAAACCTGTAACCCGGCACGAGTTGTCGGGAAGCGGAGGTTAAACGTAATGATGAAATCCCTTAAGTCGAAGGAAAACAATAACAGGGGATTTACCCTGATCGAGGTACTGGTGGTGGCAAGTATCATAGGCATACTGGCAGCCATAGCGATCCCATCGCTGGCGGGTTCGAAGAGGACCGCCCTCGAAGCGGCATGTGTGAAATCTTTAAGAAGTATCACAGATGCCGAAGAGATGTACTATCGCGATAACTTCCAGTACACCTCGAACTGGACTTCGCTCGATGATTACCTGCCGAGTGCGTTCTCGGGCTGGGAAAGGAAATGGTTTTTCATAGATTCCTATTCACTCAACATGGTGACATATTCATCCGCGCAGCGTTACTCGGTGGTCGCATGGCCAACCGATAATCAGCAGTTAAACCTCTCAACGTATGCGATCATGGACGACGCGATACCATTAATCTACGACGATTCCAGCGCTGGTTTTGAACCGAGGTAAGTACTTTACCGAAATTACTCATGGATTTTCGATTAGGAAAATTGGAAAAAGTGCAGAAGGGATACTCACTGATTGAAGTGCTTATTGTTACTTCATTGATTGTTATACTGGCTACGATCCCTGTTGCCCTTTTAAGACGAAGTCGTGACAAGGTCTTTGAACTTGAAGCCCTAAGGGCATTGCGGATGATGTCGCTGGCGTACGAGAATTACTATTCGCAGAACGATTTGCAATATCCTAACTTTCAAACGAGCAGGGAAATTACATTCGACAATCGGTTTCGCGACGCTGAGGCGATATGGGATATGTTCCACCGGGAAGGACTTCTTCCCAGCCAGTATTCCGGACACCCGCACAACCAAATGGATCTTTTGGCGAAGGGTTACCAGTTCTCGATTTTTCCATCGGATTTCGGTACTCCCCAAAATACCCGTGTTGACCATACTTATGCATTTGCGATGGTCGCTTATGAGGGAAGTATCGCGAACCGTCACCTTGCAATGGTCCAGGGAAGAAAGTTTTTTACGAGCTACCCGTCGGCAATTCCGAGGGAAATGGGTGAAATGAGTCTGCTGAGCCTAACGGTTTATGTTGTACCGAATGAAGTAGACAGGTAAAAATTCGATCAGACCAGAGGATATTAAGTTTGATAAAGAAATACGGGAAAAGTCTGCCGAGGCGAAGGATATCAGGTTATACGCTGGTCGAGGTACTAACGGTATCAGCGATAATCTCGATTCTTGCCGGTATTTCATTTGCACTACTATCCCGTATGCGCAGCCAGGTAATAGAGACCAACGCAATGGCGGCGTTAAATATGATAGCGACAGGCTACGAGATGTATTATCACCGACATAACAGTTATCCCCAGTGGGGACCCGAAGAAAGGTTCGAAACACCGAATGCTCTTTGGGATTTCCTGACCGAGAAAGATTATATTCCTGAATCATATGGAGAATACCGTTACCATGCGGCGTCAGGATATATAATCGGAATAACAGAAGATTATGCACTTGAGATACCGATGTACAACGCGGAAGATGTCACGACGAGTGCTGAAAATTCATTTTTTATCGTGCTTCATCCGCTGAATTTTCAGAGAGATGCCCTGGCCATCGGGATTAACCCAAATCCGGCTGATTTTGTGGACGGCTGGGTGGCTGTACGGCCAAGGAAGGGAAAGGTTTCTGAAAATTTCAGGATTTACAGGCTTTACATACAACATCGCGGTGGGGCGGTAGAATAGGACAAACCCGCTGCTGGAGCCATGTAATGGAGATGGGCTCAGGATTTCAGGAAAACCGATTTTCGAACCGTTTGAATGAGAAAAAACGGTGGGTTGTTACGCAATCAACCTGCTTGACTTGCTTTTACTTATATAGTATTGTGGCGTCGACCGGGGTGGGCGAATGAAGTCCAGTGTGGCGTTTTACCCTTGTCAGGGTTAAACGTTTTTTAATTTTTTGCTATTGATCCCCGGCATAGAGAGCTGCAAGAAAGAGGATAGTTAGTTGACACCGTTACCATTTTTTAATGTCGCACCGAAACGCTCGCTTGGCATCCATGTCGGACCGGCGCAGGTAAAGCTGGTCGAAATGGAGCGGGGGAAACAGCCAACGATAAATAATATCCTATGGGAAGCTACACCTCCGGAAGCATATGTGGGCAACCGGCTTGAAAACCCGTCCGCACTTGCCTCGACACTTATCAGGATGCTTCAAGGCAACAGGATCAAAACCAAGCATACGATTTCATCGGTGGATGGAAGCGAGGTTATCGCACGTACTATCACCCTTCCGAATATGCCGATACGGGAGCTCCGAAAGGCGATCCTGTTTGAGACCGAGGCGTCCCTTCCAGCCGGCACGGGGGATACGGTGCTTGATTACTCCATTCAGAGGACCTTTACAAGCGAAGACGATAGCTCTGAGAAGGTTGAAGTTCTGATCCTCTCAGCCCAGAAACAACCCCTCGGATTACTGGTTGAAGCTTTCCTGGAGGCTGGGCTAAGACCCTTCGCGCTTGACCTTACACCTCTTGCCGCACATCGAGCCGAGAAAAGATCACCCCTGATTACCGAGAGGGGTACCGACTATATACAAATCACAATTAACGACAAATGCACCGACCTTTCAATAATATTTGAAGGAGAAGTGAGGCTGATACGTTCCATACCGATCGGAAGCGTCGGTTTCGTGGACGCCCTTGGCGAAAGGCATCTGTTCGATGCCGGCCTGGATATGGGTGGAGGATACAAGAAAACTGACGAGGTCAGCGACGTAACTGCCGATGATGCGGGCGAAGAAGATATGGGAATAACCGCCCGTGATGAAGAAGATCTTGAATTTGGTGCGTTTGGAGAGGATCCGTTCTCCGCTGAATTATCAGCTCTGACGGATGAATCGCTCTCACATGAATCAGGGATGGAAGTAGACGAATTAGTCAAACTGAATCCACTAATAACGGAGCTTGTTGATGAGACCCTGAACACGATCAGGTACGGTCAGTCATTTGGCAAAGAGCGATCCGAGATCGGGTTCTGTGTGATGAACGGTTATTTCCCATACGGTAATATTTTCGTTAAATCCATATCCGACAAGCTGGGAATACCGGTTATACAGGGGGATCCTTTCTCCGACCTCGTACTCCCTGCGAGCGGATACAAGGAAGACCTGGTTAATTATTTCGCCCCTGACTTCAGTGTTGCTGTGGGCCTTGCATTGAGGGGGATACACCAGTTTGGATAAAGACAGACTGATTAACCTGCTGCCCGAGGAGTATCTTCCGGAACCGGAATTCAAAGCGTTCCCGATATTTGCCGCGGCCCTGATAATCCTGACAATTCTGTTCGTCTACACGAGTTACCAGAGAGATCGACTCATGATTCAGGAAGTGACGACGGATTACAATGCTATCGAACAGAGGATAACCGGGAAAGCAGGCCAAGCCATGCCGTTCGTTGATATCCAGGCGAACGCCCGTTTCATCTCGAGTTATTTCGGGATAATCCCGAGCATGGTCCTTCGGTCCCCTGACTACTGGGAGATTTACAGTGAAGTAGAACGGCTGCTGCCTGAAAGTACCTGGGTACAGAGCCTTCAGTTCAGGGGTGGCGCAGGGGGCTGGCCCAGCCTGCATATTAACTTCCTGTCGAAAGGATATTCTTTCGAAGGTCCCCTGGCGACATACGATGCGTTTCTTGGAAAACCGGGCGAGCCGCCTACCCGTTTCCGTGCTCTTCAGATGGGCGGGTACCAGCGAGCCAGGGTTGCAGGAGGCGCTGGGGCAAGTTTTACGATCCGAATGCAAACAAACATGCCAACAACCATGAGAATTGAAGACAAGGGAATACAAGAAGAAGAAGATGAACCTCAAGGTGATGAAAGATAGAGACGTGGAGGTGCAGTCTCAATAAGTGAATGCTTACGCGAAAATAGCGATCAAAATTGCGATAGTAATCGTAATTTGCTTTGTTGTTATTGTCGGATACAATGCCCTTTACCATAAACGGTTCGTGGCAATGGCCGAAAAAAAGAGCAGCGAGATCGAAATCGGCTTACAGATCGAGCAGAGTCTGGATTCACTGCTCGAATATGATGACATTCTGCCCCAGATTCGTCATGTGCAACTCCAGGATATAGCGACCATTCGTAACTTAATACCGGATGCCCAGGATTTCGTGCTTACAAGCTATCTTCGGAGAATTCACAACATGATCTCCGACAACCATCTGGATACGGGTGGAATCGTAATTCGAGGTACTGCGGCACCTTATGGAGGGGTTGATTTCGATCAGGCGTTCGCGCAGGATCCGATGGGTCTGATTTCCGATCTGGCATCATTTACCGGAGCCCTCAACGACTTTGAAGAGCACATGGGCGAAATGAATAACCTGCTGGTTTCTTACCAGTTCTATAACAGGATTTCGTCGGGTGCTGAAAATTTCGCGGCAATCGCAGGCGGAATTGAAACCCACATATTCAACCTTTCAGTACGCGGTTCATACGAAGACATCAAGAAATTCACTTTTGAAATATTTAATATGAGACCGACGACGGCACTGACGGATTTCCAAATGTCTCCCCAGGGTGCGGGATTCGGCCCTACCCGGCAGTATTCCGCAAGTTTCAAGCTCGTAACTTATGGAGACGCCAGCAGCCCGCCGCCATTATGGGCCCACTACAGATTGGGGCTTATCGGGTACGGCGCCGTACCGGAAGATGATGTTGACACTGTAGATGCGGTTACGGAAAACAGCGGGAGTGAAGGTGGAAATCATAATGAGGAGGAGGCCGAAGCTTAAAGGCCTCCGGCATGATGCCGGTTGAGAGAAAATGAAAAAACTCATTGACAAAATGCCGGGCTTAGGAGACGAGCTGAAGAGATTCGCACCACATGCTGTTATCCTTGTTTTGTTTCTTTTAGGGACATTTATCATCTACTCGGGAAGTGCCCTGATTAATCCTGCCCGGGCACAGGTTGATCTCGGCAGGGTCGGTGAAGTTGTCACCGATACCGTGAGCGGGGCTGCCGCGGAACGAGCAGGCGAAGCCGCTGAGGCTGAACAGGAACTTGAAAGTCCAGCAGAGGTTGTTGAGGAAGTACCTGAAGAAGAACTCCCGCCACCGGAATCCATTGAAGTGGAACCAGAGGAACAAGAGATCACCGAGGAACAGGAAAGATCGATCATCGCGCAATACTATACTTCTTCCGAAGGTATTGGCGGTAAGAATTTTAGAGACCTGAACGATTTTGAGCTTCGTCAGAATCTGGACGATATAATTACCATGATTTTTGGTGCATCCAATGAAGCCGCAGTCAGCGGTTTGCTCCCGATATTCCAGCGGTTTCAAATTATGGTCAGTACACCTGATAAACAGATAGATGACTGGGTCCAGCCACCCTGGGATTCAGGGGCACGGCGATACAGTCCATTCGATCCGCCAGGAATTGCAGGTGCTCCACCTATTGGTATCAGACCGGTTCCACCATTTCTAAACCCACTGGGACCAGGTGTAGATACAAGACCAGATCCGGTACCAACCGCTCGACAGATTGCCCAGCTTACCGTGTTAAAGGGTGTCATGGGTGAACCGGGTTCGTATTTCGCGATCCTGATACCACCGGATGGGCGAGCCGAAATCAGGGTTACCGAAGGTGATTCAATTGCCACCTGGCCGATCGGCGATACACCTGCGAATTACATCATTACCGAAATTACCCTGAGCGGCGTTAAAATTATTAATGAATCCAGGCCCGCTGAAGTTGGACTGATCTATTTCAGAGCCAGGACCGGAATGCCCGAAATTTCAATATCGTATTAATTTCGGGAACTTGAATGGAAAAAAATTATACTTGAGATAAAGCTTTAAATTTGTGCCATATATTTCATAGACATAGCAGTAAGCATAACGCATGAAAGCTATCAGGGAGCTAAATCCATCTGATGAGAATCGCGCGACAACCTGGAAGCAATAACAAAAAAAATATGAGAGGTTTTGCCCTCTTCTTTGTCCTGCTCTTGATAACACCCCTGACAATACTCAGGGCTGAAGAACCTGCAGGACCATCGGAGGTGAGCACGGTAGATATCGAAGTAACCTCCCAGGCGGTGGTTATTAACCTTGCCATATCCGAACCGGCAGGGGTCAGGTCGTTTAACCTGACGTCACCTGGAAGGATCGTTTTCGATATCGAAAATGCTGTGCTGGCACTCGATACTGAAGCAGTCACTCTATGGGAAAGTCCGATGGACGGGATTGTCGATCTGACTATCATGCAATTCTCTCTCGACCCCCCCGTAGTGAGGATCGTTGCCGGAATATCAGATCCGGTACTCCAATCGGATCGAATGTCCACGCTCGATACTATCAGCCTGGCAGTCTACGCGGGTGAGAGCCCGTTCAGTGAAGACATTGGTCCAGGCGCTCCACCGGAACAGCTTAAACCGATAATTGAGCGTTTCTGGCATGAAGCGACCGAAGCCGGCGAGGACAGGTTTGTAATCGAGTTTTCATTCGGAGTTGTTCTTCCCCAGGTTCGAATCGAAAGCCCTACTGTACTGCTCCTCAGATTCCCCGGCGCCGATGTCCTTCTGCCAGCGTCGAGTCCCGATAATTTCGCTACATCGGTCAGCGGGGTACTTGTCCAGCGAATGCGTGCGGAGCGTCATTTTGAAAATGGGGAAATAGTAACCGAGATAAGACTGACCGTACCGAATACAAATGTGTTAAGTTACACTCTCAGCACATTTTCAGATGATTCAATCGAACTTATCATGTTCGCGGAAGAAATTCCCGAACCTGTAATAGAACCGGTTCCGGAAGAGCTTGAAATTGTTGAGCGGGAACCGACGCCTGTACCGATAGAGGGCGGCGAGATCATGGTTCTCGCGTCATCCGAAGACATACCTGTTATGCCGGATGCACCGATTCGCATTACCAGGGTACAGTTCCAGACACTGGACTCGGAAACCGACCGTTATTACGTCTATTTCGAAGGCGGAAACCTTGAACCCCATATTCAGAGGTTCAATTATCCGACAAGGGTCGCCCTTTACTTCCCGGATGCCGCTGTAGTCCTTCCGGAATCCGCTGCTGGACGATTCCAGGTGGCTGTCCACGGCGCGGTTACCGATGAACTGAAAGTATTCAATCGTGTGATCGAGGATGCAGGCCCTGAGAGCCAGTTTATTTTCTACTTCCCGGGATATGACCAGGAGAATATCGGATTTTCGGTTGATTATGTCGAGACAGGTTTAATGCACATCGATTTCTACAGGACCGCTGTCCCGATAGATATCGAAGCGCCTGTTGAAGTTAATCTGAGTATCGACCAGCCGGCACCCACTCCCGAGGTTACAGAAGAGCCTGAAATGATCGAAGGCCCGGTGGTATTGGAACTCACGGAGACTGAGAGTACACTGCCTCCTGAATTTCTACAATCGGACACGCCTGCCATCATAGTAGCCAGTGGGGAAGTGGTCGATGGGGTCGTCAAATTCAGGATTAACACCTCCGAACCGTTACCCCAGCCGCAATGGGTTGAATATCATTATCCGGACCGTCTTGGACTCAGGTTCCCGTACGCCGATGTACAGCTTCTTGAAGCGGCCCCGGGAATTTGTTCCTCATACACTCACATTCGGGCTGTGCCGCTTGTCAGGGCGATCATGAAGGATCGTGAGGACGAGCAGCACACGACGATTACTTTTACCCTTGAGGGGTCGATTGAGGATTATTTCAGGAATGTCGAGGAAATCGGGTCGGGATACATGGTAACTTTTTCTTACAACCCGATCCCTGCCGGACATGAAATTAATGAGGAACCGGTTACACCTGAAATTGTGGAACCTGTCCTTGTTGAAGAGCCGGTTGAGGCAGTTGAACCGGTTATCGTAGAACCTGTACTGATTGAACCGGTACTGGTATCTGAACCTGAAATTCCTGTCATCACAGTAGCCAGTGGGGAAGTGTTCGATGGTGTCATCAAATTCAGGATTAACACCACCGAACCGTTACCCCTGCCGCAATGGGTTGAATATCATTATCCCGATCGACTTGGACTCAGATTCCCGTACGCCGATGTGCAGCTTCTCGATGCGGCACCGGGAATTTATTCGAGATACACCCATATACAGGATGTGCCTCTAGTACGGGCAATCATAAAGGATCGTGATGGTGAGCAGCACACGACAGTCGTGTGGACACTCAAAGGAAAGATCGACGAATACAGCGTTGGAATCGAGCAGGAAGGTACAAGTTACATCGTCACATTCAATTATACTCCCGGACAGGTGCCCGAACCGGTAATGGAAGAGCCGATGATCATCGAACCTGCTCCTCCTGTAATTACCGAACCGGAACCTGAACTGATTGCAGAGGAGCCTGAAGTTGAGGTCCCGGGCATACCGGTAGCTCCCGAAGTCCCGCCGTTCCAGGAACCTGAACCCGGTGTCATGCCGATGATTACGGTCACAGGTGGTGCAGTAACAGGCAACCGGATTACGTTCAATATAACGACATCCGTTTTGATGCCTATCCCGGAATGGGTTGAATATCGCTATCCCGACCGTCTTGGCCTTCTTTTCCAAATTTCCGATGTATCGCTACTTGGCGATGAGGACGCAATCACGGTCAATACAAATATTGAAATGGTTCCGATGATCCGTGCGATCGTAAAGGATCGTCCGAACGAACAGAACACGACAATCACATTCACGCTGATGGGATCGCTCGATGAATACAACGGTGAGATCGAATGGGACGGACACGATATCCTTGTCATATTCAACTATGAGCCGATCGTACCGGAAGAACCCGTTATCGAGCCCGAACCCGAAATCCCTGCTGTCACAACCGAACCTGAAATTGTAGAGGTTGAAGTTGAAGTTGAAATTGTAGAAGAAGAAGTTGAGGTTGAAGTTGAAGTTGAAGAAGAAGTTGAGGTACAGGATATCAGGATCATAGAAGTTGAGACAGACAAGCCCGAAGCAGGGGAATTTGAGGGGATATCGATAACAGGGATCGATTTCGAGACCGGTGAAACAGGTGATATTATCCGGTTGACAGCGAATGGCTGGATCGGAGACTGGGAAATCACACCTGCAAATTTCCCATCCAAATTGGTAGTCAAAATCCCGAATTCCCGTCCAATCTTTACTAATGGCGACCTTGCCAGGTATGACATTCGGGTTGACGGAGATGTGGTCACGCAGTTTGTCGCAAACGCAACAGTCAGTCAGGACGTTTCCTACACGATCCTGATGATATACGCTCATAACACTGAAACAGCCCAGATGCTCGATTACGAAGTACAATCTGATCATGACGGCATGGCAATCGCTGTTTTCATGAAAGGCGCCGAAAGCCCCTTAGAAGAAGCGGATCATTTGGTCATGGCGGAAGATCTCGAGCCCGAGAGAGTTGGTGAAGAACCTGAAGCACGGATACTCGATCACCTTCCCGAACCAACCGCGGTACGTGAAGTTGAGGGTCTGGATGAGCTTGAAGATGTAGAAATTGATGAAGGCGAAGTAGAAGACGGGCCAAAGATAAGTATGAGGCTTGAGGACGCGGATATACGTTCGGTCCTCCAGATGATCGCGGAAGAGACGGCAATGGACATTATGATCACCGAATCAGTCCAGGGAACCGTTACAATCAGCCTCACCGATATCCCAAGGGACGAACTACTTGAGTTACTCGGCGATCAGCACGGCTTCACATATTTTATTAGGAATGGTGTTTATATTTTTGGCAATCCGCAGAAACTCCAGGCTGATTTTGGAGAGCTGTTTAAGAAATGGTATGTAGAGCTGAGTTATGCCGATCCGGACCAGGTCAGGAGTATCATCACAGGGATGGGGATACTTACAACCACGCAGGTGGTAATCTATCGCGGTCAGGGGGGGGCATTAGGTTTTATCGCAACTCCCGTGATGATTCTTTACGGAGAACGCCGCGACCTTGAACGAGCCTACCAGGTCATAGCGTCTATCGACCAGCCGCCGGTAATGATCCAGATTCACTTCCAGATTCTGAACACATCACTTACAGATAACCGTAACTTTGGTTTTAATATCAATGCCGGTACGGGTACGGGAGAAACCAACCTTCTATTCAGGGAGACAGGATCCATGAATCCGAATCTTGGACCTTTCCCTCAGGGTTTACGCCGTACGGAACCCGCATATGTAATAAATGTCGCCATCAATTACCTCCTTGAAGAGGGTTACGCAGAGCTTGTGAACAGTTCGACACTGACGGTTGCCAACAACCAGAACGGCAACCTGTTCATCGGTGAGAATATTCCATACCGATCGACCTACCAGGTGAGCGAACTCGGACGAGTAACCCAGCGGGTATCAACACAGTCTGTCGGTCTCACGCTGAACTTCCGTCCACATTCCAATCCTGACGGGACGGTAACGATCAACCTGTCGCCATCGAACTCCAACCTGCTCGAGCTTACCGACATAGGTCCGAGAACCGTCGACCAGAACTTCACAACGACGGTACGGGTGAATGATGGTGAACCGTTTATAATCGGCGGGTTTATAAGGAATGAAGAGCGAGTGAACTATGACCGGTTCCCGTTCCTCTCAGAGCTTCCGCTGCTTGGACATCTGTTCCGCAATCGCCAGGTTCTGAATTCCAAGAGCGAGTTGATATTCGTATGTACGCCGACAGTAATATATCCTTCAAGACATCCATTGCGAGTCTGGACGGATGACGAATTCGCAGGCCCTATGCCGTTCGATGAGAGGCCTTATTAATATGTTAAAAAATATACATGAGACAAAGCCAAAACATCGAGGTGTAAAAGTGAAATATAAATATGTGAAACTGGCTTTCCTTTTAATCCTGATTCCATTTCTCATGGGATGTAATATTAAGCCCCAGGACCAATGGCCGGTTATTGCTTATGAAGAAGTTAACGCAAATTTTACGGTGTTAATGACCATTCCCGAGGATTTTCCTATCCCGTTTTTTACAATCGCTAAAGATAGTGTTGATATGACGATTGGAATCAGGTCTTACAACGCGAACCAGGGTTGGGATGTCAAGGTGGTTCTCGAGGATATAATTGTGCATTCCACTGACTGGGCGGATTTGGCCGCACCGATAGATGGCATAACGAATTTAGGAATAACCGAAACTTGCAGGCTCGAGAATGTTATCGGTGAATATAAAAGTGGCAATCCACCACAAGGTATTTCTGAGATTAAAATCTATTACACCCCAGGCTGGCTCCCTCTTTCTTATAATGACTGGATCCAGGGAACCGTAAAGGTGAACCGCTATGAGTATTACTATGTTCTAATAATTGAAGACATGGGCGGTCTCACAGATTCATGGGAGTTTGTTATCGTCAGTACACTTGTAATAGCTTAAATATCCAAAGAATTATAACGTTGGACCGTCTGCTGATCCGGTCTGCGAAACTAAGAAGCAGAGGAGATAATTCCCGATGCGATATCCCTTATTCCTGACTGTAATCGTAATGCTGATTTCAGCTATGATATCAACGCAGGCGATTGCGGATGAGAAAAACTATGATGAACACCCTGGCTCGGAGCCTGGATGCGATATGGAGATGGATGACTGTTGCGAAGGTGATGGTCCGTCAGAGGGGTGCCCGGCCAAACTTGGGAAATGCCCTGAAGATGATGGTGAAGATTCCAGGTATGAAATCCGAATAGAACGTTTTGGAGAAGGCATGCCTGGCATGGGTATGCATCAGGGTGGACCATGGGAGATGCCATGGTACGACCGGCCCTGGGATTTCTGGCGTCATGTCAAAGAAGATTCGCTGGACTACGATGCGATCCATTTTATGTCCAACGTTCGAAGAATCGCGATACTGCCATTCATCGATATGACCGATCCTACAATAGAAGGTTATTCAAGACTCGATGATGCCGGCGGTCCACGTCGACTGGCCGATAATCTTGCCGCTGAATTCATGAACTGGGGCTACCTGGTCATTCCCCAACCGGATGTAGAGGCGTTCTTAACCATGTACATGGGTGGAAATGAATATCGTGAAGTCGATTCGGTGGCTAATAACCAGTTCTTTTTTGAAAATATGCCTGACAGGGCAATGGATTTCTATTCTGCCGAGGTACCCGGTCTTAACCGGCATTGGCGATCATCAAGTATGATAGGCCGCTACCTTACCCGCGAAGATTATGTTCTGATTGGTGAGATGCTAGAAGCCGATTGTATAGTCCGCGGATTTGTAAACGAATATGCGGTCACGAATGATGTAGATGCCGACTGGCGAACTTTTATACCGCCGTTTCTCGGACTGATCAATCCGGATCGCAGGGTAACCATGGAGGTTGCCTACTACCTGTACGACGCGCATTCCGGGGAGATGATCTGGAACGGAACAGTGGATATCCAGAATGACGCAAACTGGCCGATGTTTACATCCGATCGTGAATTGATCCGCAAGTCCGAGCAAATGGCCGCCTTGCAGATGACAGAGCATGTACTGCCCGGATGGCACAGACTCCTGACGTCACATCCGGCCTGGGTACCATTCCATGCATGGGATGGCGCCTACCGGGATTATGGCGATCGCTGGGACCACCGTCCGAACTGGCTTAACCCAATGCGTATGGGATGGCATGAGACCTACGAAAGGGATGAATTAAGGTTTGAAAACGAACCTGTTGAAAATCCGCCTGAAAGGCCATGGTTCCGGGATGCCAGCCCCAGTTACAACGGCATCCGGCGATATCTCGGTGAGCGTTAACAGGAAAAGATAACTTGAAATCCAGACCCCCGGGCGAATTATACCGGGGGATTTTATTAAATCGAAAGAATGAAAGATGCCTGATCCTGAGAAGGAAAAAGCTGCTTTAAAAGAGCTTGACAGCCTTGTCAGCCGTATGGAGGACACAGGCGCAAGCGATCTTCACCTGCAGGAGGGCGAACCACCGTTCCTCAGAATTATCGCCGGACTCGCTCCACAGCCGGACTTTGAGCCGGTCAAGCGTGAGATGATCCGCACAATTATCGATGGTCTGCTAAGTGAAGAAAAAAAGTCCACTCTCGAAGAACTTGGTGCTGTGGATGCCGGGGTTCAGCTTCCGACAATGCGCATGAGGCTCGCGGTATTCAAGCATGCCGGTGGACTTGCATTGAGTTTCCGCGTTATCCCCTCGACCCCCCCGACATTTCAGGAACTTGGACTCCCTGCGGCGGTCAGACGTTTTGCGAACCTCAATCGAGGGCTTGTAATAATCTGCGGACCGACAGGATGCGGTAAATCGACCACCGCGGCGGCAATTATCCACCAGATAAATTCCTCACGCAGAGCTCACATAATAACTATTGAAGACCCGGTTGAATTTATTCATAAGTCTCTCACCAGCCTTGTAGCCCAAAGGGAGGTTGGAAGGCACACTTCTTCATTTGCCAATGCGCTTCGCGAGGGATTGAGAGAGGATCCGGATGTGCTCCTCGTTGGGGAGATGCGCGATGTCGAAACCATTGAGCTGGCGTTAAGGGCCGCGGAGACCGGACATCTGGTTCTGTCCACGCTTCATACATCGGGCGCAGCGGGAAGTATGGCGCGGATAATCGACGCATTCGAAGCAGGTGCGAGAGCGATGATCCGTACACAACTGTCACTTGTCCTGATGGGTGTCTTAAGCCAGATTCTGATACCCACAAAGGACGGTAAACGTCGCGTGCCGGTATGCGAGATATTGATCCTTAACGATGCTGCGAGGCACCTGATAAGGGAAAACAAGCTCGAGCAGATTTCAAATGTCATCCAGTCCGGAACTGAGGAGGGCATGCTCAGTTTTTCATCGCACATAGCTGAACTGGCCAAAGACGGGATTATCGACACCGCGGGAGGCCTTGATGCTGTTGGTGAGGCATGGCGTCTCGCTGATATGCTTTTCGAGGGCTGACTTTTGAACTTAAGATGGGAAATCTGGGGTATCGTCGGTATTGTTTGCACCCAGTCGATTTTCATGTATGTAGTGTACTGGATGACGACTGGAATCATAAAAATATACCTGCCAGGTTTCTAGAAATACAGCCGTGAATATCCCAGAACTTGATGCAAACGTGACACTGATAATCGCCGATGCTCCCCCACTGCACGGCATCAGGCAGCGTGTTCAGCAGCTTGCCGTACGCTTCGCCAGGCTGCTCTCAGAACGCCGTGGAAGGCTCCTGTACATCGATGAGCCGGGGAATATAGTTACTGTATTCCTTTCCCCGGAAAAACCCCTGAGCAATTTATGGAGATGGATTCCGGGTCCGAAAATCGATCCTGAAACAGGGATCGCACATTATGTGCCACCCGCGGGACTGCCGTTTGGCTACCATTCATGCACTGTTAACCAATGGAATCATTTCTGGTATCCGCTTGGACTTGGGTCGGGATATAAAAATGCTGCGGGTCCGGTAATTCTGATTGTCTGTAACGTTCTCGGGCTCGGATGGCTCGGGAAATTTGGCGAGGATATCGCAATCTATGACTGTGCCGATGAAATCAGCGAATTCAAACAGGCAAGCCTGCATCGCGAAGCGGTCCTGAGACAGGAAGCGGAACTAATCGGCCGGGTGGATGCGGTCGTGGCCACTTCCCAATCCCTTTACGATTCGAAATCAAAACATCTAAAATCCGGGAGTCGAATCGAATTAATTCGTAACGCCGCTGAGATCGGGCATTTTCAGGATGCATTGGACTGGATAGGGCCATGCCCGGACGATATCAGCCATCTTGATAAACCTGTAATTGGGTTTTACGGGTTCCTAGCGGACTGGCTCGACTGGCCGTTGATAGAAAAAATAGTGAAAAATGGCAGGGAATTCGACTGGGTTTTCATCGGTCCGACAACGAGAAATTTAAACGACCTGACCGTCCTACCGAATTTTCATTATTTCGGTAAAAAACCATACAGCGAGCTGCCGTCGTATCTCGCCCGTTTCGCGTGCGCCCATATACCTTTCGACAGAACCCCTCTTACGATCCATGTAAACCCCGTGAAGTTGTATGAATACCTTGCCGGCGGTGTTCCGGTAGTCGCGACCCGCATTCCCGAACTGGAACCGTTCAGCGATACCATCACAATAACAAATGACCCGGATGAGTATCTCGAAGCAATCCGGAAAGCTGTAAGCGATGATACTCCCGATATGCGAAAGCAACGCTCGGAAAGGGTGAGGAACGAAACCTGGGATTCAAGGGTGGGAAATTATTGTAAATTGATTGGCGAGCTCTTCGGTCGGTAAATAACTTCCATAATGTGCCAACCGAGGTCGGCACTACTTTGGTTTGATATTTTTTTTGAGCTTTTTAATTCCCTTTACGGCATTTTCCTGAATCAAATCGGCTAACGCCGGATCCCTTTCAAACGCAAACCTGCTTGCGGCCAGGACCATCCTCGGACGCGCACATTTGGGGAATCTCGGGTTCTTCCTGGTCAGCTCCCATTCAATCTGCAAAACCATGGCATGTTCTTCCGGTGTGTACCTGACCAGATCGAGCAGCGACTCGTTATTCAAAACCCTCATCTTTCGATTCAGGACCACATCCAGGACCAGGTTCATGGCTCGGGTAAGCTCGGCCCTTGATATCCTGAATAACTCCTTGTAACCGGTCGATGGGTCGAACCAGACATACTCACTGATTTTCGGGTGCAACGTTTCCCACCTGAGGTCAATCTCAGCGGCGTCGCCCGCGAACCCGATTCGCCTTAAAACTTCGGTGCAGATACATACGCGGAAATGGCAGACCGGATGCTTCATCATGTCCATGCCCTTTACGTCCCAAAGGGTAATATGCGCGCCCCCGATATCCGCGGCGATATCGCATGAGTCCTCCTGGCGTGCCATGACAAATGCGGGACCTGCGAACAATGTGCCGTAAATATCCGCCATCGTTTCATCGAGCCAGGAATTCCAGATGATTTCCATCAGGGCGGATTTTTTAAACCCGTACGGGAGTCGCGGTCCGGGGATTTTGAATCGTTCATTCGAAAGGACGGTACGGATTTTCCTTCCGAGTTCGCGTTCGTAACCGATAACATTATCGAAAATGTTGTGCCCTATCTCATGCGGGAGCGCAAGCCAGTTCCAGATCGATGTGGTGCCCTTGCGTGGAATTGATACGAGCGCGATCGGGTGCTCGTGCGCATGGGTGTAGGTGTAATAATAGTCTTCACTGTGCCCGAGGAAAGTCAGCGGCAAAGCATTTTGAGCGTACCTTCGAAGCATACCCTCAAGCGACGGGCTGTCGAAAAATTCCCGGTAATAATCCACGGCGATGATATCTGTCAACGCAAGGACATCGTTGTAAACCCCCATTTTACGCTGGGTGATCAGGCTCCTGTAACTGCGCCACAGGTGGAGATCGTCGTCTTCGACCCCGTGTTCCTCGAAATATTCAAGCACATCGTCCCAGTTTTTTTTATGCGTGGCGAGGGTAGTGGTCTGTTTGGCGATTTTTACCCAGCGTCGAACATCGGCAAACTCAGCATCGCCTTCACGGTCCTGTCCGATCTGTTTCAGTTCATTGATATCGCCTAAGCGAAATCTTGCTGGTCTGGGCTTCCTGGGCATAGTTGGATAAAATTCCAGCGAAAGGTAGGGGGTATTTTACAACATATCCATGGGAGAATGTAGCCCGGCATTTCCTTTGCCGGGTTTTCAGAAGATACGTGAACCATCCCGGCAAAGGAAATATCGGGCTACGAAACTACGAAAATGTAATAATTTTTATAGAAGTAATGGCACGGCAAAATATGTAAATGTTTCACCATGGTTAAAAATTTGCGAATTAGTGGCTGTTTACGATTGATAGCGGTTGACTTATATCTGATATAGTGATATTTTGACCAAAAGTTACAGGTTTCACGGAAATCATTTAACCAGGATTGGGGAAATTAAGATTACGTGATGTAATGCTTTTAGAATAATTTAAATTTTACACGCGATACTGATCACAGTGGCTCAATAAAGGGCTTGCGAGGAATCTCGCGGCCATATTTAATTAGGGCGCTATGAGATCAGTTTAATTTTTTACTCGTAACTTCGACACCGGTCCCTCCTGGATTTTTGGGGCCAGAATAAGTAGTGGGCCGTTTGTTGAGGGAGACTTTGATGCCCGATCCACGTTACTGGCGCAAGCCGTTTGATTCCGACAAGGTCAAATCACCTAAAGGGGTAGTTTACGTGATAAAGGACCGCTGCAAAGGCTGCGGTTTTTGTGTCGAATTCTGCCCACGGGGTGTACTGGCTCTTTCAGTGGAATTCAACAAGAAAGGATATCATCCTCCCGAAGTGGTCCATCCGGATAGATGTGTAAATTGCGACCTTTGTGAACGCATCTGTCCTGAATTTGCGATATACAGCCTTAACCAGGATGAGATTATTGAACTCGCTCCGTAATGTAAACTCGCGAGGCAAATAGAGGTCTAAATCGTGCACGCTGATCCGAAAGGAGTTCTTACCGGAACTCATTACCTGGATGGGGACCATGCCGCGGCAGAGGGCGCTTGTGCTGCAGGCTGCCGGTTTTTAGCGGGTTATCCGATTACTCCATCCACCGAGGTGGCTGAACGTTGCGCGTTACGTTTCCCCATGATTGGCGGGATATTCATCCAGATGGAGGACGAGCTCGCGAGCATAGCCGCAATTCTCGGTGCAAGCTGGGGCGGTTTGAAAACCTTTACAGTCACAAGCGGACCCGGTTTCAGCCTGATGATGGAAAATATCGGGCTTGGAATTATGATGGAATGTCCCTGTGTAATTATTAACGTCCAGCGGGGAGGACCGTCGACCGGCCTTCCGACTCTTCCGGCCCAGGCGGACATGATGCAGGCAAGGTGGGGTTCGCACGGGGACTATGAAATCATCGCGCTTTCACCCAATTCCCCCCAGGAATGTTTCGACCTTACAATTGAAGCGGTCAATCTCTCGGAGCAGTACCGTCTTCCGGTGATGCTGATGATGGACGAGTGCATCGGGCATATGACCGAGAAGGTTGTCATTCCCCTGGCAGAGGAAATCGATATTGTCCCAAGGCGATGGACCAAAGAAAAACCCGATACGTATCTTCCTTATAAACCATGCGACGATCTCGTACCGGAAATCGCTCCCCTGGGACATGGATACAGGTTCCATACGACCGGTCTGACCCATGACGAGCGGGGTTATCCAGTGCTTAATGCGGAGACGCAGGAAGAATGTGTCGGACGCCTGATGGACAAGGTCAATAAAAACGCCGAGAACATTTTCCATCTTGAGAAGCACAATCTCGATGACGCCGATGTTATCCTCATCAGCTATGGAATTTCCAGCCGTGTCGCGATCCCGGCGGTCGGAAAGGCAAGGGAAGATGGAATCAAGGTCGGAGAACTGAGATTGGTAACAGTGTGGCCGTTTCCGGAAAATTTGATCAGGGAACTTGCCCCAAATATAAAAGCGTTCGTGATGCCGGAAATCAATTACGGGCAGGTTGTCCATGAAGTTGAACGGTGTGTAGCGGGTAAATGCATAACCAGGCATGTTGGTCATGCGGGTGGATGGGTACACGACCCCGAGTCGATCTACCAGGCAATAAAAGAGGTGGCAAAATGACGGTCGCCGAAAATAAAAAAACAATTGAAAATATCCCGGAGCATCCAAAAAGTTTACTTCTCAGGATGGACCGGATGCCCCATATCTGGTGTTCAAGGTGCGGCATCGGAATTGTAGTCGGTTGTCTCGCGGCCGCCCTTGAAAAAGCGGGCCTGAGTCCGGATGACATCACCATCACGAGCGGAATCGGATGCACCGGACGTGTCGCGGGTTATGTGAAAGTCGACAGTTTCCATACGACCCATGGACGCGCGATCCCATTCGCTGTCGGGCTTGCCCTTTCACGCCCCGACCTCAAACATGTTGTATTCTCGGGTGACGGCGACCTGGTCAGCATCGGCGGGAATCATTTCATTCATGCTGCAAGGCGAAACCAGAACCTTCTTGTAATTTGCGTCAATAATTTTACATACGCGATGACCGGGGGCCAGCTCGCGCCGACGACCCCTGTAACAGCGCGCGCCACGACAGCCCCTTACGGCAGCTTCGAAAATCCATTCTGCCTCCCAAATCTTGCGATCAGCGCCGGCGCCGATTATGTCGCACGCTGGACATCGCTGCATATCCGAAGAATGACCGATACATTTGAGGAAGCCCTGAACCGTGAGGGATTCCGGTTTATCGAGGTCATAGCGCCCTGTTCCACTATCTACGCCAGGCGAAACAAGCTGGGAACCGGCCTGGACCTTATGAAGTTTTACTACGAAAATTCGGAAATCAAACACGATGCAACAGCCGAAGAGCTTGAAATAGGGTTCCAGACAAAAATCGTTGTCGGGAAATTTGTCGACAAGGAACGTCCTTCATACGCGAGGGCTATGAACCGGCACCTGGGTAAAATCCTCGGCAAGAAATACATCCCGCCTGAAGTTGGAGGTCCTCAATGAGTCATACCGACGTCGTCATATCCGGATTCGGCGGCCAGGGAGTAATCATGGCCGGAATCGTACTTGGGAAGACGATCAGTATTTTTTCCGATGGTTTCGCGACAATGACACAGAATTTCGGGCCCGAAGCCCGTGGGGGGGCATGCACAGCCCAGGTTGTTGTCGACAGCGACAATCCGATCCGGTACCCGTATGTGCAGCACCCGAAAATCCTGATCGCCATGAGCCAGGAAGGCTACGAGAAGCATGAACCAAACCTGGCGTCCGACGGGCTTCTTCTTTACGAGGAGGAGCTTGTTGAACCCCATCCCACCAGGCGCGATCAAATTAAAGCGTTTGGGATTCCAGCGGCCAGGATCGCGGAAGAATTTGGGAATCCGATGGTTCTGAACATGGTCATGATCGGGTTCCTTGCCGGTACGAGTAACCTGATCGATATTGAACCCGCGAAGAAAGCGATTGCCGGATGCGTGCCGAGTCATTTTATCGATTTGAACCACAAGGCATTTGATAAAGGGTATGAATACGGGTGTAATAAGCTCGAAGCTCTGAAGGCGGCCGGAAGTGAGGTTTAAATTTAAATGATCAGGATCCCAAAACCCGATCAGAGACGCGAGGCGACCGAACACCTGATCGAACTCTCCGGCCAGAACGTAAAAGTGTGCCTTCAATGCGGGAAATGCACGTCGGGATGTCCGTTCGCCGAGGATATGGATTACACCCCTCACCAGATCGTGCACCTCGCGCAGCTTGGGCTTATCGAAGAACTTATGGACAGTGAAGCGATCTGGATCTGTGCCACATGCTTCACGTGCCACAGCAGGTGCCCGGTAGCGATTGATATCGCCGCGCTTTCAGACGCGATTCGGCTGTTGGCTTACAATGAGAAAGATGTTGGAATCGAACCTTACGATGTTCCTACCGAGGTGATGAAAAAGGAACCACAACAGGCATTGGTCAGTCTTTACAGAAAGTTTTCACGTTAGGCTTAAAGGGAGCATTAAACACTTTCGTTCGTGTGATTCTTATGAAAGCAGGTTACTATCCAGGTTGTACTTTAAAGGGGAAAGCTCGAAACCTTGATGAGACCACCCATCTCGCGATGGGTTTGCTTGGCTCGAAGCTCGAAGAAATCCCTGAATGGACCTGCTGCGGCGCGACTACTCCGCTTACTGGAATGAAAATCGCGAACCTGATAGCACAGACCCGACTCCTCGCGAAAACACGCGACGCAGGATACGAAGCGCTCGTTACCACCTGTCCGTTCTGTTTCTCGACCCTGCGGCGCGCGAACTTTACTTTGAAAAATGATGAGCTGATTTGTAAACGCATGAATACGTACCTTGCAGAGGACCTGAGATTAAGGGATTACGAGGATCCGCCGCCACCATGGGTACCTTACTCGGGAGAAACAAAAGTACTCCATACGCTTGAATGGATTCGGGACACAATCGGATTCGATGTTATCCGTGCAGCATCGAAAAACAAGCTTGCAGGACTGAAAGTAGCGCCGTTCTACGGCTGTCAGATGTTAAGGCCTGCCAACGAACTCGCGATGTGCGATCCTGAGGATCCAAAGATTTTCGAGGAATTTCTTGATGCCCTGGGTGCCGATGTACTGAATTTTCCCGCACGAATTGATTGCTGCGGAAGTTACCTATCGATCGCGAAGCCGAAAGCCGCAATTCGCGCGTCGCATAATATATTGAATTCCGCGAGTAAACTCGGCGCCGACACAGTAGTAGTTTCGTGTCCTTTGTGTTTCTATAATCTCGATGCCCTGCAGCCTGAAATGAAAAAGGAATATCCTGATTACCGTCCGATTCCGATCACCTATTTCACGCAGCTTCTCGCGATGGCCATGGGTGTTACGCTTGAGAAACTCGGACTTGAGTCGCATGTAACCGATCCAAAACCAATGCTGGAAAGATTTATGACTGTTACAGCATAAACTTCCTGACCCGAATCAACATACAAGGAGCCTTAAACGTGGCCAGCCAGACAGTACCGGTTGAAGTGAAATCGGAAACGAAGAGTGAAGAGAAATTAATCCCGATCAATGTTATGGATCGGCGATACATGGTCCCCGAGAACTTGACCATCATGAAAGCCCTTGAATACGCGGGTTACCAACTCACCCGGGGATGCGGGTGCCGTGGTGGAGTCTGCGGCGCGTGCGGAACTGTTTACCGTATGCCCGACAGCCACCGTATCGAGGTCGCTCTCGCCTGCCAGACAATCGTAAAGGAAGAAATGTTCCTGTCGCAGATACCGTTCTTCCCAAGGAACAAGGCTATCTACGATCTGGATAAAATCGAGCCCGAGCAGTCGACGCTCTCTGAATTCTACCCGGAGATTTTCAAATGCATCGGGTGCGGAACCTGCACCAGGAGCTGTCCACAGGATATCGAGGTAATGGATTATGTCGCCTACGCGATTCGCGGCGAGATTCAGAAGGTCGCGGAGCTTTCATTTGACTGTGTCATGTGCGGGTTGTGTATCGCCCGATGTCCGGCCGAGGAAGCCCAGCCACTGGTGGCTATCCTCGCACGGAGAATCTACGCAAAACACATCGCTCCAAAGGCTAATCATTTATCTGAACGGGTTACACAAATCGAGAATGGACATTTCGACAAGGCCCTTGAAGACCTCATGAAATTTGATACCGAAAAACTCAAGGAACTCTATGTGAGCCGCGAGAAAGAACCGGAGCTCCCCGATCCGGACTGGGAACCCGAAGACAAAAGCCACCTTTGATATTAATTATTAAAAAATAGAAATCAGCATTACAGGAATTCAGACGAGGAAACGAGATGCCGTATCCGCAGGAATTAAAGGAACTTATAAAGACAGTTAAGCAGACCCGATCCGAGCGAGTAGAGAGAAAGCGTAAAGGGATCGAGGTCGGAGCATTAAGCCTTGAGGAGCGTGACGAGCGGCTCAAGAGTTACCACCCCGATTACAAGGAAGACAGCCGTCGAGAGATTCGCGTAGGGCCGTCGAAAGGCTACGCCATCAGCCCGGAAATTGTGGACACTCTTGAATCCGGGAGCCGGTTGAATCCTGACCATATCGATTTGAACAATATCAGCTATGAGACAGATATACTTATAATCGGTGGGGGCGGCGCGGGAGGGAGCGCGGCACTTGTCGCAGCCGGTGCAGGCGCGAAAGTGATAATCGCCACGAAACTCAGGCTGGGCGACGCCAACACGATGATGGCCGAAGGTGGCATCCAGGCGGCCAGTAAACTTAAATCCGACAGCCCGTACTGGCATTACCTCGATGTTATCGGGGGGGGGCATTTCACAAACGATCCGGACCTTGTCAGGACACTCGTACGTGAAGCGCCAAGCACACTCGCCTGGCTCGAGGGCCTGGGAACCATGTTCTCCAAGGATCCCGACGGCACGTTAAAAACAATGCACGGCGGCGGTACGAGCAGGAAGCGGATGCATTACGCGGGAGACATCACCGGCGCGGAAATCATGCGGACCCTCCGCGACGAGATTCACAACCATCCTGACCGGATTGATATTCTCGAATTCTGCCCGGCTGTTGAATTGATACTCGACAGCGGCGGCAGGTGCGCCGGCGCGGTTTTATACAACCTTGATACACATGAATATATTGTCGTTCGCGCGAAAGCTGTAATCCTGGCGACCGGGGGCAGCGGACGTCTGCACATTCGAGGTTATATGACAACCAATCATTACGGCGCGACCGGTGACGGCCTGGTGATGGCATACCGCGCGGGAGTCCCGGTTGTGTTCCTCCATTCGGTGCAGTATCACCCGACCGGAATAATTTTTCCCGAACAGGCAGAAGGATTACTCATCACCGAGAAATTCCGCGGCGCCGGCGCCCACATTGTGAATGTCGATGGCGATCAATTTGTTTATGAACGTGAACCGAGGGATGTCGAAGCCGCGAGCATAATTCGAGAGTGCTCAGACGATGTCGGGAAAGAGGTCCCAACTCCGTCGGGAAAGTGTGGTGTATGGCTCGACAGCCCGATGCTTGAATTTTTACACGGTCCGGGATATGTGAAAAAAGAATTTCCAGGTAAATACATCCTGTTCAAGAGGTACGGGATCGACATCTCGAAGGAACCGATGCTGATCTACCCGACGCTCCACTATCAGAACGGCGGGATCGAATTCAAATCGGATGCTTCAACCGTACTAGAAGGCCTCTACACCGCGGGAGAAGTTTCGGGCGGCGTGCATGGCGAGAATCGCCTGATGGGCAACAGCCTTCTCGATGTGACTGTTTTCGGTCGGATCGCGGGACATTCCGCTACTGAATACGCGATGAATAAAAATATGCCGGAAGGTTTAAGTCTCGATCACGTGGTCAGGTATCACAAGGAACTTAAAAAAGCCAGGATCGACACAGGTATGCACTCACCGGTGATTCTCCCTGATTACACCAACCCGGATGTAAAGGAAAAACAGGTCGTGATTGCTCCGTAGTAGCCTTATTTTAATATTGAAGCTTTTATTGATAGTTCAATCACTCCCGGAAAACGGCAACTCTCCCGTTGTGGTAAAATTACGTTTATTAAAGGGGCTTTACAGCCAGTAAAAAAATCCTATGCTTCCATCAAACGATCCCAAAGAGATCGGGTTTGTTCCGGTCACAGGCCTTCTCGGCAGTAAAATCTCATACTCACTATCTCCCATGCTGCATAACGCTGCCGACCAGGCTTCGGGACGGATGAGCGACTACAACATTTTCGATGTCCCGCCAATGGGTCTCGACGGCTGGCTCGAACAGGTTGTGAAATTCGGCGAAGTCATCGGTTTCAATGTCACCATCCCTCACAAGGAAGCAATTTTCAAACGTCTCGACGCTGCGCATGAACAGGCAAAGGAGGTCGGGTCGGTTAACTGTGTCGGAATCAAGGACGGGTTCATCATCGGCTATAACACCGACCGTCCGGCGTTTGCATCTGTAATAAGTTCCACACTGACAGAAAAGGAATTCCCGGGGGAGAACTGGAAAGTGTTGATCCTGGGTGCCGGTGGAGCTGCGCGTGCGGCTTTATGGGCGGTTCTCGATCTCAAGATCGCGAAGGAAATATATATCTCATCGAGATCGGAAGACCGGCGGTTTTTTATGCTTCTGCATGTCCAAAAGGAGTGTGACGATCGCGACGTGAATCTCATACAGGCTGAATGGCTTGATTGGGAGAAGCTTAATATTGGTGGGGATGAAAATCCTGTAATGCTCATTAACACCACTCCTCTTGGGAGCGCCGACGGCAATCGCAAGGTTAAGCTTCAAAGTCCATTAATTCCGGGAGACATCCTTCCAGAATTTACAATGGTGGTTGATCTTGCATACACACCACCGGTTACAGGACTAATGGAAATGGCTGAGGAAGCCGGCGTTCATGCTGTCGGGGGAAGCGGTATGCTGATCGAGCAGGCGATCGGGTCAAGGTCGGTCTGGTTCGGTGAGGGTAAAGAGGAAGACGAAAGGGCGGCCATGGTCGCGGCGTATACGTCCTGGGCATCGAAATTTGAAATGGAATAAAAATCACTGGGACATGCTGAATGGCGCAATGTTGAACGTTTAAGATCAGTAATTAAAAGACGTTTAAGAGATTCAACACCGGGGGACAGGCACTCAAATTTACCGGGGTACATAAACAAAAGAATGACCTCTAACATAGCCGGTAAATTTGTGAGCCAGTCCCCTATGCATAAATTTTA
>CBDURU010000015.1:0-49558 GCA_965369865.1 uncultured bacterium
ATCTTGTCTGTAGGGGCGTTGCTTGCTGCGCCCTATTTCCCCTTTTGCAACGGTCCCATATTAAATCAAGAAGCCTCTATTCATTAGAATCTTGTCTGTAGGGGCGTTGCTTGCTGCGCCCTATTTCCCCTTTTGCTACGGTCTTAAAAAAATACAAGAGGAGATCAGACATGAGTTATTACATTAATCGTGAATTCGATGGGTCGTTCGATGACACTGTTACCAGTGTAAGGGAAGCCCTTGCGAAGGAGGGGTTCGGGGTTCTGACCGAAATCGATGTAAAGGCCACGCTCAGGAATAAGCTCGATGTTGATTTTCAGAATTACATAATCCTTGGAGCATGCAACCCTCCGTTCGCGTACAAGGCATTAACGGCGGAGGATAAGATCGGATTGATGCTCCCATGCAATGTAATAGTGCAGGAAACACCGGACGGGAAAATTGAGATTGCCGCAATCGATCCGGTAGCATCAATGATGGCTGTTGAAAACCTTGAGTTACATCCGATCGCTGTGGAAATACGAGGTAAACTCCAGGCGGTTATTGAAAGTTTGTAAATACAGGCCGGTTTAACTTACCCATTTAACCGATTTGAATTTCCTTGGTATTGTCCTGTTGAATGTCGATTTGGGATGTCCGACGATGAGGCATCCGATCACCTCGTTGTCCTTCGGGATTCCCAATTGTCCGCGGAGTTTTTTATCCCGATCGATAACCGGAGGGATCATACCGACAATGCAACTGCCAAGTCCCAGGCCCTCAACGGCGATCATCGCGAATGTCGTCGCGATCAGGCAATTTTCCCTGTAAGAAACCGCGTATTTACTTGAATGGAATAGAAGCATCGCCGGTGCGTCATAGGTGAGATTATCTACTCCCCTAATAGCTCCTTCCAGTATCAGTTTCGCCAGTGGAATGATTTCGGTTTCCATCTGACGCATATTGTACTTCCCCATCATCAATCCCATAATTGGTTTGAATATTGGAGATGACATCCCCCCGATCCACATCTTGAATCCTTTATGGAACGATGGAAAAAGCGCCTGGATTTTCTCTTTGCCATTAACAACGATTATCTCGACACTGCTTGGTGGTACGCCCATCGGAGCGGTCGATGTGATCTCAAGGATCTTCTCGATATCTTTCTTTTCAACCGGTTTGTCGGTGTATCTCCGTGTTGAACGCCTTGCTTTCAGAAGTAATTCAAAATCGGCAAGGGTCGGGAGGGTGTCGGGGAGGTCGATGAATTCCACGTAATTGAAATCACCTGTCCGCATAGCCTGCGTTGGGCAAACCGACATGCAGTGCCCGCAGAGAATGCATGACTTTACAGGATCGTCCACCAGCTGGATTTTATCTGCGATCAAGTCGAGATGACCTACCGGGCAGATCGCGACACACCTCGAGCACCGTATGCATTTATCATGGTCAATAATATTCGAAGGTTCAGGCATTGTCCGGGGCCTCCTGTAATGAAGATTTTAAACAAATTTTAGTAAATAAAACTTCTTTTAGGCTCCAGCTTCGCGAATCGGGGACACCTAGTTTTGCCTCTTGCACTTCCCGCAATACTTCACTCACCCCTTAAGGCAAAATCAGGTGTCCCCATGATCCGAAAAAAAGAATTAATTTCTAAAATTGGTCTTATTGATTATATTGGAGCCTGGGGTTGAAATCAAAGAAAGAGCATTTAACTGTGCATTTGTATCAGCCGGTTATAAAAAACGCCTCGCTCATCAGAGCGAGGTTGGGAGGTCGCAAAATTATACCAGGCATTAATCATTTTTAACCACTCCGGATTGATTTACAGGTTTCCGGATGATTATGATTAAGTGAAAAATGAAAATACCGTAGAACAGCACGGCAGTGCGTCGAATGGCAACGCGTCGATAGGATTGCTTTAATGTGGAAGACGCACTGCCGTGCTGTTCTACGGTTTGTCGTTTTTTCGATGGATAAAAAATGATTTGAAAATGTCAGCCCTCACACACAAGCAGACAGAAATAATCCTCATCGTTCCAATCCGTGAAACTCCAGACCTTAACCTCGATTTCAACAGTTGTCCTGTTCGGCACATTAAACCATACACCTGGTCTCGCATCAGACTCTATATCCTCTGCCAGCATCCGCCAGCCATCAGACACACTGAGGTCCAGGTCTTCAATAAATGGGCCGCCCCTGGCAAATGCTGTGTAGTAGCCGCGCTCGAGGGTCAAAGTGAATGTCCTGGTGTCATTTATTTCATCTATTTCGGACATGATCGGGTTATGGCCCCTGCTCCACGCGAAATCATATAGGTCATCCAGGCTGTTCTCTACAATTCTCCGGCATTCGTTCCTGGAATAATCATTGTCCCAGCCGAAATCGAAATCCCAGCGCCACTCCCAGTCGTTATAGCAGTCGTTCCAGTCGTCCCAGTCCCGGTTATAATCACCATCGTCGTAGCGGTCTCGGTCCCAGTCATCGTCCCAGTCGTCCCAATCATCATCCCAACGATCACGATCACGGTCTCTGTCATCCCAGTCCCAGTCGTCCCAATCATCATCCCAGCGATCACGATCACGGCCCCAGTCATCCCGGTTATTCCTGCCACGGTGCCGACCTCTATCGTGCCGATCATCCCGATCATCGTAATAATCGTCATCATGACGATCCCAGTTATCGTGCCGATCGCGATATCCACGGTCGCGGCGACCGTCATACCCCCAGCCGCCCCATTCACGGGCAAGTACAAAACAGTAATAACCGGAACCGGCACGGCTTTCGAATTCAAACACATTCAGCCTGAATTCTATTTCCCCACCATCCCATAATTCGAATTCCACAACCGGATAGTTGTCCGACATAAAATCGCTCGCGATTTCACGTCCACGCCTATCGATCACTTCCATGTCCAGATCCTCGATACGAACTCCGCCTTCCGCATAGGCATGGTAAATACCCGGTTCGAGGTAAAAATATATGCTCCTGTCATGGCTGATCGTTTCTACCTCGACACCGATGATTTCATAGTCGAGGTCTTCAGCGAACCGTATCCAGTTATCGAGGCGTTCTTCAATAAAGTCACGGCGTGTGTTTGCCATTGCCGGCAATGTCAATATTAGAAATATCCCAATGAATGTCGCGATAAATTTTATTGTGCGCATGGCTTGGCTCCTTCTTAAATTCGCATGGTAACTACAGATCGAGTCTGTAATCTCTAATCTTGATTAAATAAAGGGGAGGGAAACCAGAAAAGAATTTCAGGTAAAAAGGGATATTAAAGTACATGCATCCGATTTTTTTGTTGTGTGTTTGACCGATTGGAAAGGATTTAACCGATGGACCAGCAACTTGCCAAGGATATCACCAGCAAACTGAAGCAGAGAGGCGTCAGCGGCCAATGCCCGATGTGTGGAAACACCAGGTTCTCGGTTAATGCTCTCGCGGAACGCGATGTGATCGAAAAAGTAGACGGGCTACTGGGCATCCTCAATAAACTGGATAAGAAGGGCACTCACGAGCCGGTAAAGACCGTTATTACTTTCTGTACGAATTGCGGATTTGTCGCGGAGTTCGCGCTGAATGTAATTGAGGTTTTCTTAGAAAAGGAATGATTTCGAGTCTGTTTATACGAACGTTTCAATTTATCTTACCGCTTATTAAATTAACCGGAACCAGAGAATTTGTTGTAATATTGTCAGGATGTCTGAAATCCTTAATCCTCAAGGCACATTTTCCGATTTGTCAGTAATTATCACGGGAGCTACCCGTGGTATCGGCGCGGGCATAGCCGAAAAACTGTCTCTGATGGCCAACAGCCTGACATTAGGATACATCGAGGGTGATGACACAGCTTCAGCACTCCTCGATAAACTGAAAAAAAATAATCCAAACGTGATCGTCCACAAGGATGACCTGTCCACGCGGGAAGGCGCCAGGGGAATCACCAGTGCGGCATTAGAGAATTTCGGCAGGATTGATGTGCTTGTCGGCAACCTGGGACCGTTTCTTTACAGGGATATCTTTGGAACCTCGGCCGATGAATGGGATTCAATGATCGCAACCAACCTGTCCTCGCATTTCTATCTCGTGAAAGAACTCCTGCCGGGAATGCGGGAACGGAGTAAAGGTAATTTTATTTTTATCGGCGGTACAGGAAGCGGCCAGGTCACAGGACACCCGAAATCCGCCGCCTACAACGCTGCCAAGGTCGGACTGGCTGAATTCATGAAATCCCTCGCGGTTGAGGAAGCATCGAATGGAATCAGGTCCAATATGATTGCTCCCGGGGTTATTGATAACGGCGAATACTCGAATGGATTCAGGGATCGAATTGTAAATGAAATCCCTATGGGTAAAATTGGAGAGCCAGCCGATATCGCAAACGCCGTTGCGTGGTTGATCTCCGAAGAATCGCGCTATGTAACCGGTACAGTTATTGATGTCAGCGGCGGGTATCATCTCGTACGGGGATGATGGATGATTTATAATTCATCCTTGATATAAATATCTTGTCATAAAGAGGAAAAATATGCGACGAGTGCTCTTATTTGCGATAATTACATCCTTAATCCTTCTCAACACACCATCTTACGGCCGCGATTTCACCCGCGACGATTTCGATCCGCCCGATCCCGACCAGGTTGAAGATTATCGTTTTGCGGTGATCGACCTGATTGAGGAATTGACGCTAACCGCGGTTGATGACGACGGGAACACCCTGTTCAGTGTGACACCCTTCCCTGTAGAGCTTGTCGCATTGATGACCCAGCTCGACATCCACAAGTTCAATATTACGGACCCTGATGAGCTTGACGAACTTATCGCGAGGAAAAATTATTTCAAACCGGCACCGAACACATTCGCCTTCGTCCTTGATGGCGATCCGGGCTGGGTGAATAGTGAAGTTTACATGTTTTACTACCCCGAAGATGGATCCGACCCGGTTCAACTGTATCTGCATCAGGTCGAAAGTGACTCGCCAGGGGATATCCCCGAGGTAACGACCTGGGCGCTTCTGATCGGGGACCTTGAAGAACTCGAGGCGTTTCTTGCCGCCCCGGATGTGATACTAGCGATATGGAACGAAGAAATAGACCCCGATCCGATAATCCTTGATTGCGGTTACTGGCGCCTGTGGGCCCTTTTCGATTTAAGGGACCTGGAAGAATAAGGCCGCCTACGCTAAATCCCACCTCATTCCTGCTATAATTCACACGTGGCGCTTTCATCCGCACATGCAGTAATCGTTCTCGCAGGGCTGGTCGCATTTGCAGTATGCCTGGTGACTTCCCCGGCTATAATCAGGTTCGCGAAAAAACGCGGCGTAATGGACAAGCCCGACGGCCGTAAAATGCACAAAGTTCCGGTTCCCACGCTTGGAGGAACCGCGGTGTTCGCCGGAGTTATCGCATCGGTATTTGTTTGTTTCCGATTCCTCCCCACGGAACTGAGTCCCACCGAAATTTACGCGGTGATGGGCATTTCCCTTGGCGCAGCATTGAGTTTTATTATCGGGTTGTTTGATGATCTTTTCGGGCTGAAGCCATCGCGGAAATTCCTGTTCCAGGTTTTAATCGCCGGCGGTGGGATTTTATTCGGCATTAAAATCGAGTTTTTAACCGGGATCGGTGTCGATTATTTTTTCCTTAACCCGTTCCTGACCGTGATTCTGACTATCGTCTGGATAACAGCCCTTATGAACGCGGTAAACCTGATCGACGGGCTGGACGGGCTGGCATCGGGGATCACATCAATCGCGGCACTGGCTTTTTTAATACTTGCGTTGATACAGGGCCAGATACCCGCCGCGCTCCTGTCAGCCGCGGTTCTCGGTTCAACCCTCGGGTTCCTTCCCTTCAATTTTCATCCCGCGAAAATTTTCCTCGGTGACGCCGGAAGCATGATGCTCGGGTATCTTCTCGCAACAATTTCAATCCTCGGCCCCTTCAAAACCACTACGGCATTAACCGTTGTACTTCCGATCCTGATTCTCGGCCTTCCGCTGTTCGATACTTCCTGGGCGATTCTCAGGAGAACGGTAGCGGGTCGGAAGGTGTCGGAAGCGGACAATGAGCATGTCCATCACCAACTGGAAAAGAGCCGCCTTGGCCACAGGGGAACCGTCCTTGTGTTGTATGGTGTAGCTGCAATTCTGGCAATTATTGCTGTGGTAATCGGCAGCAGGTAGGTTGCACCGGGTCATTTGCTGAGCTGAATTCAAAGCAAATTTACCATTCTTTGGGCTTACTTATTGAGCCCCATTTCCCAACGAGTGGGTCAGGAAACTGTGCAAGACGGTAAATATCATGTGGAAGCCATCTGACTTTATGCGCGACTGATTTCCAATCCGGCGGTCGCCGTTTTACTTCCAGATCATGGGAAGGAATGTAAACAATGATTGGCTTTTTATTTTTGGTTTCTTTCCTGATCATTCTCAGAGCAGGTACTAGATCAGTGTCATTACTGAAAAGCACCAAATTATCGAATCTGTCATGGTAAGCGTCTGCCAGCATTTGCACAGCAATACTTACATCGGTCTGTTTCTCCTGTGCAATTGAATACTTTATTGCTGGCTTTGTCCAATGGTTGGAAATTTGATGCGACTTACGCCTTACTTTGATCTTCCCGTATATAACCTTAATGAGTTTTCTTGTATTTAATGCCCTGATGTACTCCCGTTGCCTGTCCCTCGATAAGCCTTTAACCTTAGCTGTGAAATAATATATTTTTTTGATGGTGTCATCTGTCCTGAGCATTTGAACGTACTTTTCAAGGTCTGTCCACTTATATTTTTTCAGGGAACCATGCTTCAGCATTCCATAGTAAACATTAAACCCATCCACATACGCAATAGTTCGACCAGCCATGTCAACCTCCGACTTTTAAAAAAAAGGCAGCCTTATAGACTGCCTGTGCAATGATCCAAGTTAATGAACCATTTTAGAGTAGTGGAAGATATATATCACAGACGTTGTGGTGAGTCAAGGAGGAATGCCTGCACGTATTTATTATTATTCAGAATTGACGTTCTTCCAAATCCAAAGATAAAAATGACAATTGACATTAAAAATTGTCAAAAATAAAGCTGATGATAATTTGGAAAACTAAGAAAATAAAAGAGAGGTAGCCATGTAGACTACCTGTATAATGGGCTTCACAATGAAACCCATCGTAGAGTTGTACTTATTATATACACTACAAGTACCTCAATGTCAATATTAGTTGGGCATTTTTTAAAATTATTTATAATCCTTTTGACAGTCATTTGGTCTTATTAAGAACAGACGTCCTGAATTTTCTATCGGTCATCTACTTAGCATATGTTCGTAGATTCTTATTTAATACTCCTTATCCCGAGCAACATAAATTCCAATTAAGAAGAACCATCCCTGTGCTGCCGACATTAATTATAGGCGTAAAGCCTTCTGGAGCACAGTATGCGTACTTTTAGATCGTACCTGATAAATATTTACTCCTTTATCGGAATTATCGTCGCGTTCGCTTTTCTCATAGTGCTTTCCGGCTACCTGTTCGGATGGATTACACCCGAGACAATCACTGCGTCTCTCGCCTATAAAGCCAACCAGGTTGAAGCTTCAAGGCCGGCCTGGTGGCTCGTCTCTATTTGGGGCTGGATTTTCGCCATCTGGACAGCAGGATACATAATGAAAACGGGTGTACACGAGCCGATCTCAATCAGCGAAGATGATAACGGAACTGTTGAGGTTACGCCGGAAGCGCTCTGTAACCTGGCAAAAGCGGAACTGAAATCCCAGGGAATGCCCAGGCCCCTGAAAGCCGACTTCACACGTAAACTTGGATCTCCAATGCTCCAGGTCTGGGTCGATTTGACATGCGGAATCGGCGGCGACGGCCCTGTCGTGCTCGGCGAAAAATTAAAGAAATCCATCGAGGAACGGCTGCATAAGGATTTCAACCTCGACGGAATTCGGGTAGCCGTTATTCACCAGCCCGGACCCCGTTCGAAACATTCAACACAACCGGTTTCATCCTGAAATTATTCGAATCCATCGGTAATTAAAATTCCGGTCCGACCTGCCGGGATTTTTTAATGTCTCAGCCACCATAAAAATAGTACAATCCCATCATGAAAATCCTTATCTCAGGTTCATCCGGATTTATCGGTTCGGCACTTGTATCCGACTGGCTCAGGCAGGGGCATTCCGTATGCAGACTCGTCCGGTCTCACGCACTTTTGAATGACGAAACCGCGTTATGGGATCCTGAAAACGATACAATCGACCTGCCGAAACTCGAATGGATGGCCAGTGACGAAGGCTACCGGGCGGTTGTGAATCTCTCGGGGCAGAACCTGTTCAAAGAACGATGGACGACGGAAAGTAAAAAACGATTATGGAACTCAAGGATCAAGAGCACCTGGCTTCTTGCGAAAACAATCGCCAGCTTACAAATCAAACCGCTGGTTTATTTAAGCGCTTCGGCAACGGGTTACTACGGTGATCGAGGCGACGAAATTCTAAGCGAGGAATCCGAGCCGCCTATGGGTGGAGTCAGTTTTCTCGCCGACCTGGCCCGTGAATGGGAGAAAATGGCAGTACCCGCTATGGATGCCGGGATCCGGGTTGTCAATCTCCGATTCGGAATTGTCCTTGGAACCGAGGGCGGCATGTTAAAACGTATACGAATCCCTTTTAAAATCGGACTTGGCGCACCGCTTGGCGAAGGCACCCAGTACATGAGCTGGGTCACGATTAACGATACAATACGAGCGGTTAACCATATAATCGCGACCGAAAGCATCGGTGGACCTGTGAACCTGGCTTCCCCTAATCCCGTTACAAACCTCGATTTCACGCGTATCATTGGCTATCATTTTAAAGCCCCGGTTTTCATGCATGCCCCTCCATTCCTGCTGAGATTGATTTTCGGCGAGGCTGCGGATGAAATACTCCTGGCAGGCCAGAGGGTGTCGCCGGTGAAACTTCACATGAACGGGTTCAAATTCCGTCACACAAAACTGGAACAATCGCTGAGGTATTTACTGGGTGGGTGAGACGCATGCGATACTGCAGCCGGCACTATCTTTTTGCCTGCCATAATCACGAAACATCCTGATAACGCGTGCTGTCAACCTAAACGCGTGGCGTCAACAGAAACGCGTGGCGTCGACACGCTGAGTGAGACATCCCCAACCCGCGCGCCTGGAAAATCTCCGGGTCGAACGTGCTTGTCGATGTGAATTACAAATAACCCTATACGCGTGGCGGCGACACGCTGAGAGAGACATCTCCAACCCGCGCGCCTGGAAAATCTCCGGGTCGAACGTGCTTGTCGACGTGAATTACAAATAACACTATACGCGTGGCGTCGACACGCTGAGTGAGACATCTCCATACCGCAAGCCTGGAAAATCTCCGTGTCGAACGTGCTTGTCGACGTACATCAATGCTGGATATATCCACTTAAAATTAATTTAACGGAATTGGTCTGAATTACCGTAAGCCAAATTGCTTCTGCTTATATAACGTTCAGGGAAATAAAGATGGTTTCAATGCGATAATAATTGAGCGGAAGACATTAAAGTGCCGAGGTTATGAATGGGTTTAACCGTATTAATTGTAGATGACGAAGAGCTGATCCGATACGGGCTTAGAGAGTGGCTCCACGAGGAAGGATTTAACGTTCTGGAGGCACCGGACGGCGCGACCGCCCTGGAATTGGCGAATGAACAGCCCGATATCATCCTGCTGGATTTCAAGCTTCCGGACATGGACGGCCTTACAGTACTGAAGGAACTGACAAGCCGTCCCGGCAATCCTGTCATAATCATGATGACAGGATACGCCACCATAGAACTTGCGGTTGACGCAATGCGTAGCGGCGCCTACCATTTCATTACAAAGCCATGGGACCAGGAGGACCTGACCGGTCGACTCCATGCCGCAAGTGAGTTGATTAATCTTCGGATTTCAAACGAAGAACATCGCGCGAACGAAATCGTCAATTATTCATTCGACTCTATAATCGGCGATTCACCTGCAATGCGCAGGGTTAAAACGCAGGCCCAGAAAGTAGCTCAAACCGATGCAACTGTGCTGATTACCGGTGAAACCGGTACCGGCAAGGAAGTATTCGCGCGTGCGATCCACCTCGCCAGCCCGCGACAGGGCAACGAATTCATCGCTGTAAACTGCGCCAACATCCCTGAAACCCTGCTGGAGAGCGAATTATTCGGCTATGAGCCAGGGGCGTTTACCGATGCTAAAAAGCGCAAGATCGGTCGGATTGAGCGTGCGGATAAAGGCACCCTGTTTCTTGACGAGATCGGTGACATGCCCCTGCACCTCCAGGCCAAGATTCTTCGAGTCCTGGAAAATCGTGAGATTGAACGCCTCGGCGGTGAAAAAACCATCAACGTTGAAGTCCGTGTCATTGCCGCGACTCACCAGGATATTAAAAAGCTTTCCGAAGAGAATAAATTCCGTGAGGACCTTTATTACCGTTTGAATGTGGTTCCGATTCAAATCCCGCCTGTACGCGAACGAGGGGACGATGCGATTGAGCTGGCGAAGCATTTCATTCAGGCTCACAACAGGCTCATGAACCGTAATGTCCGGCAGATAGACCCCCAGGCAGCCCTGCTTCTCAAGGCATACAACTGGCCCGGTAATGTCAGGGAAATCGATAATGTTATCGAACGAATTATGATTCTGGAAGATAAAGAAACCATAGAGGTCAAGCATCTTCCCGAAGAAATCCGTTCCAGCACAGGATCTGTTGTAAGCACAGGAAAAAACAGCGGTTTCCGTCCTATTGCACTCGGGCTGCTCGAAAAGGAACACATTCTGGCCACACTTAAATTTACTAATCAGCATAAAAAGAACGCTGCCGACCTGCTTGGAATCAGCCGAAAAACCCTGAAACGTAAACTGGACGCATGGGCGAAGATGTCCAATTAGAGAACATTCCGGGACTGGAAATCCATGGATATATAAAATGAAGGGTTGGCTTCTGTCCCTGTCTAAACGAAGCCGCCCTGTGAACAATATTCCTCGTAGTTGAAAGGGAACCCTTTAATCCGAAATTTATGGCTGAAAGGGTTCCCTTCCTCGTATTTTCAAGGCTATCATCCATATCGCACCGCAATAATCGGCCTGACCGACTTGTCCGGTTTAATTTCAAATCAATACCTCTCGGCAAACGCTTTTTTATTTTGCCTTTATAAAAAACCTGTAACAATGTTAAAATAAGTTAATAAGAATGAATCCTGATCGTGATAATAATAATAAAGATCATTGGGATATCTCACAGTGGGATCTCTACTCCGAAAGCGGGCCCGATGATTTCGACGAGGTGGTCGAACGGCAAAATGATGATGAGCCGGATCTGGAATTAATAGAAAATCCGGATGATGAGATCCGGCCGCGATCGATCTGGGCAAAGCGGGTTATCAGGTTCACCGCTTCCCTTGTTCTCATCGTCTTCATGGTCGCTTTCATTCTCCCGTCGGCAATAAACGCCGTCTGGTCATATGCAAGCCGTCCCGATGAACCTGATTATTATTCATTGATAGATATTGGCGGACCCGTATTACGGTTCGAACGCAAGGAGATTCGCTACTCAATCGTGGTGCCTGAAAATTTTCCAGATGCTGCACTCGGATCCCTTGAAGCACCGCTGCTCAGGGCTCTTGACAACTGGGATGATTCCCTTGGAGACCGCATTAATTTCGTGCCCGCGCCTGCATCGGGTTCGGATGATCTGCTCATTCATTTTGTTACGGAACTCAGGTCCGCCGGCCTTGCAACCCTGCGCCCGGGTAACCGTTACAGACCTGAAATTTACATCCGGCTAAATGTCTCCAGCCAATTTCCGCGGAGTTCAATGCTTGAGACAATTGCATGCCATGAACTCGGCCATGCCCTTGGCATCTGGGGCCATTCGGATTATAAAGGGGATTGCATGTATCCCATCGCCTCAAGACGAACCCCTTCCGCGAGAGATATCCGTACGATGCGGCTTATCTACGGCCTGGATGGTGATGTCCGATGATAAAAGCCAGGTGGAGAATAAAAAGAAATAAAACAGGGGCACAGGGGACGAAGAAACCTCGGGAAGCCAGGCTGACCGGAAATAAAATTTCCGGCCTTCTTGAGGCAGTTTTACGATGGGGAGTTATCATTATTATTGTTTCTTTGCTGATAACCAATTTTAATACAGGTGTAACCAGTAGATCGGAAGCCGACGGGCTGGCACAGGAACTAACCATTCTCCAGCGTGAACGCGCCGAACTCCAGTCTGAACTTGACAGGTTTTCAGACCCCGAATGGCGTGAGAGCTACTGGAAATGGCGCACTATGAGACATGAGCCGGGCGAGTACTACATCGATTTTGTCGAGCCAGGAATCATTTAAACAAACAGGTAAATTTGTCAGGCTTTATGTAACTTGTATTCTCATCTATAAAAATTAAGTGCGGTTACAATTGTCGTTAAGCCGAATTTATATTATAATATTAATAATAACCACCCCGAGTAATATACTCCCTTCAATATCGGAGGCTAGCTATGAGTTTCAAGGCTATTACACTTTCTCTTGTTACTGTATTGTTTTTTCTCCTGAATGGATGTTCGGGCGGTGCGGAGAACCCCACTAGCCCTGATGTACCCGATTTATCGACGCCACTTTCACCCAGTACCGGCCAGTTTTCAAGCCATCAACTGCTTGGTTACTGGGAAGTCACGATAGATCCGGAAGCCGCTACATGGGAAGCGATGCCGGTTCGAGTGGCTGGCATACATCTTAACATCCTGAAATTCCTGGAAGAAGCACCTTGCACTAACTGTTTCCAGATCACCTCAATTGAGAAGCTTCCAAATACAGACCTCGATCTTGTTATCACTATCACGCACCCATTCAATTCATCGATGGTCAACCTCACCGTATTTGACATGCGCGGAATCCTTATGTTTTATGGCACCGAGGAGTTTCCTGAATTAGGGATCGCTGTATCCAAGTCGAATACGTCAGGTGATTCTGAGCTTTTAAACGCTGATGGCTACACTACCCTTTACAATCCCTTAACTGAAGGCAATGGCGTGTTCGGATACCTTAAGGGCAAGATGACAGGACTCCTCCCGAATCCCACTGCAACCTTAAACGCTTACAAGATTTATTACACAAACGCGAATCGTCTGTATTTTTCAGCCGGCAGCGCCGATGGCGCAAATTACATTCTCAGGATTCCGGATCTCAGCGAATTTACCTTCGGGTACGCCGTTGACTGCAGTTGGGATATTCCAACTGAGCCGGTCAGTGTACCTGACAGCTTCCCCGATACCGCTAACTGCTGGGAAGCATATCACATTGAAACATCTCTCAATCACGGTCTTGCGACCACGGATAATCATACGGCGATCTTAACACTCGACGTCTACGACTGGCAGGGAGCAGCATCTATCGAGTCATTACACGTAGAAGGCCCGCATTTCTGGACCGGGCTTATCTCCGGGACAAAAGTAACCGGTGGTTCCGGCGATCAAAGGTTTGAAGTGGAGCTTATAAACGAAATCAATTTCGTCACGCCAGGTGATTACCCGATCCTTGTGAGGGTTCTTGACACCACAAGCCAGCCCGGTGCACTGTTAGATAATATTGCCTGGACGCTGGTTGATGTTCCCGTTTACATGAACCATTCCCCGACTTGTTCAGCAATCGTATCCAATCCTGAACCCGACCCTGGTGAGATGATAACTTTCACCGACACATCAACAGACCCTGAAGGCCCTGGAGATATTGTTGAAAGCTGGTGGGACTGGGATAACAACGGTACCTGGGACGAATCGGGATTTGAGGTCGAACACACCTTCAGCGAAACGAAGGTCGAATTCATCAACCACATGGTCAAGGATTCAGCGGGCGCTGAAGCCACTTTGGGCGAACCAATCGAACTCGATATTGGCCTTTTTATTACCCTCGGCGAGGATAAGGACCACAAGCAGCCCGGTACTTCATACCAGTTTGAAGCTCTCGATGCAAATTACGATTCCGGAAACGTCATCAATGTGGATGACCCGGACGGACCATGGGATTTTACAACGATCGGCCTCAACACGCAGCAGAACTGGCGTCTGATCATTGACGATGATGATCCTGAAGTGGCTGGATTCGTGGACAATTTCAACGACGCCACATCGCATTTCGTTAAACTCGATAATATGTTCGACCCGCTGTTCAACTATATCTACCAGGCGGAATATCACCATGACGCATCGGATACACTTTATATTTACGGTTTCTATGAACCTGATATAATCGGGTCCTCTGCATTCGGACCCCCGGACACTCCCGACAGCCTGGGGATTCCGTACCCCCTTACAATTGACACCAGTTATGAATTCGTTATAAATAACCCACCATTCTATCTCGATTACACTGTCGAGGCTATTGGTGAGGGTGATGTAACGGTTCCATACAACAGCGGTACGACCTACAATTGCCTGCTGGTTCGATATCGTTTCAGCGTGAGCGCACCACCGCCCCTCAATGGTGGTTACCTTAACTTCGCGTTTATTAATGATGATGGTCTGGTGGTGGCTAATGTCACGGCTATAAACGCACCTCCAGTCTACAATTGGAACACATCAACGAATATTATCTACACGGACGCTGACGTCATGTTCCAGGCGCTGCACGATATCCCCTGATGAAATAATCCAGCACAAAATCATTATCCCCGTGAAAAATTTCATGGGGATTTTTCTTACGAAACCTGGCTCCCGGCAGCATTATCAAGTAGCAACATGTTTCATTTTATTCTTACTTGTTGCAAAACGCACCGCTTGAAATTAAATCTGCAAGTAATTACTGACAATTTATAAAAATTAATTAGCCCCATACTCCTTTATTCAAAGTATCTTTTGAACTTCAAGCCTGAATACCCACTCTTAACTGGTAGAACGGAACGCGAATTGCATTGAAATAGGTAGAGAAGCGTATATATTACATTATTTTCTGAAATAAAGGAGGACGAAGTAATGGCTAAAGCAATAAGAAAAAACACGTTGATCGTCTTCCGCGACAATGAGCCTGATACCCAGGCTGAGTGGCAGAAGGAAGTTTCTGAGCCTATAGTAAATGGTCCTCAGAAATTCAATGTGGAACTTTCCCCGTTCCAGCGTGTTAAACAAGGTGCGCGAGAGTGTTTTCTCGCTCCAGCAGCCTACCCGGTACGGACGCACGTCAACTAATTTCCTTGTCTGATTGTTGAATGGATGTTTACCATCACTGACTCGTGAAGTTCGAAGTCGATGGTTAAACGATCCGAAATGCAGTTACAGCTCTCTTCCAACAGGGGGAACAGATAACTTATCTATCCAGCACCGTTTTAAATGAGCAATTTTCAGAAGCGTGAAAATATGATAACGACATACCACATAAAACAAGTTGAAGTTGAATCCGGCGTGTTAGCACACACGCTGGATAAAGTACCGGTGTGGTCTCCAGCAAGTCAGCAGCACTCCTCCATATCTCCACGCGGTTCCTCCTCCTGATGAGGCCGCACCGGTACGAACCCCCTCTCCTGTTCAAAGGCCCCCGCCTCATACTGGGGGTCTTTATTTTAATTCCACTCCTGAATAATTCAATCGTCTGGTGGGCGCGAATGGATTTGAACCATCGACCTCTACTGTGTGAGAGTAGCGCTCTAACCACCTGAGCTACGCGCCCGAGCTGGATAACCGTCAGAAAATATACCGCACTGAATATGTGGTGTAAAGAAATAAATCAGTCCTTCCTGCCGACTGTCTCATCGCTATGGCCTTCAGCCGCGTTCAATGCTCTGCCGGCGAGGAAAAGTAAATCTCCCAACCGGTTTAAGTAAATCAGGATATCGTTTACTTTTTCACCGTTTCCAAGGAGAACCGACACCTGCCGTTCCGCCCGTCTGACAACACTCCTGGCCCAGAAACATGCACTGGCGGCCCGGGTTCCGGCAGGAAGAATGAACGAAGTTAAAGGGGAAAGAGATTCCTCCAGCCTTTCGCATTCCTGTTTAACCAGCGAGATCATTTCAGGACCCACACGCGGCACCTGCATGTTGGGATCCGGGGTTGCGAGATCGGCACCGACAATATAAAGGTCTTCCTGTACCCTTTTCAGCAGGGGATCGAAATCCTGGATGGCGGTGTTTCCTTCGTCCCTGGTTGAATTGACATAGGCACGGACTAATCCCAGGGCACATTGAGCTTCATCGACCGTGCCATATGCTTCAAGCCTTGGATGATGCTTGAAAATTCGCTCACCGGAATACATTTGGCTTTTACCATCGTCACCTGAACCTGTAACTATCGACATATCAAGTCTCCAGTGAATGCAGATTTAACTTTTTTAAAAATTCACCTTATTGTAAACCCCTATGCACATATTTTCAAAATCCCGGTGTTTATACGATATGCAGAGGATTTTAATCAATGCGGTGAATTTTTGGGGTCTTAAACAAAATAAAACAGTAACAAAAATATAACACGGAACCCTAATTTTTCCACAAAAATACCGATAAAGATTTTACATAAGCTGAAAAGAACTGGTTTTAGCTTGAAAAATTTACTCAGGCATGGTACAATCAAGTGTGAATAAGGAGATATAAGATACTATAAGGGCCATTAACCGGCCTTTGTTGAAGGGACAAAAATCCAGACTTTTCAGTTAAGAAGAACATCAGATTAGGTATCTCATATAATAGGATCACCGATAACGGATCCGGAGGTTCATAAAATGTTTATTGTCACAGAAGGTGCAGTAGAAAAAGTCAGCGAAGAATTAGTCAAGTCTAAATACAACTTGAAAGAACTCTTCAACCGGATTAAACAAGAAAATCCGAAAGTTGCAGAATACATCAAGTCACAGGCTGACAAGTCAAAGCATCCTATGGAGGTTTACGGAACCGGGATTGTTGTCTATTTATTACTGAGTATGCAGGTAGATCTCGATGAGGATACTCTGATGGCGCCGAGTTCAGAGGAAATTTCGGAATTCAGGGATTTCCTAAACACCACTGATTTATCCGATTTAATTGAGGGAAACTGATTGGTCCGCACCTTTAAAACCGAATCCACTTTCAGGAACCACAAATTGCGGTTCCTTTTTATTTTACATATGTTTCACGTGAAACAATTCGGTGGCATGTATGCCTGGTAGACTAATGGGAACAAATAGCGATATTTCTGAATTTCTTGATGATCTTACAAGCCTTCCAGTTGAACTTGATGAGCAGGTAAAATCCAGTCTTGTTAAATATATACACCTGTTTGCCAAATGGAATGAACGGCTTAATTTTTCACAGTCGAAAACAGCCTTAGAGATTTTAACAAACCTGGTAGTTCCTTCAATATATTTTTCTATCCTGGTTAAACCGGATTTGAATCTCCTGGACCTTGGATCGGGACCGGGCATACCCGGGATTCCCATTAAACTGGTCCTCCCCGATCTATCACTTTCAATTATCGAGGCCAATCAGAAATGCTGCGAATTCCTGAAAACCGTAAAGTCCGACCTGATTATCAAAAAACTCGACATATTTGAAGGGCGTGCCGAAGAGATCGCCCATAATTCTGACCTGCGTGCCTCATTCGATATAGTGATCGCACGGTCATTTTCGAGTCTCCCGGTTCTATTGGAAACAGCCTCGCCATTCATTAAAACAGGTGGAACATTAATAATACAATGCTCGAGTAAGGAATCCTCATTACTCCATAAAAAAAATGAACGGTCCATAACTGTTGGAGCGACATTTCAAACTGTTGGTGCATTCGAACCAGATTCAAATGAGTTTGAACCTGTTTATTATTCACTGTTCCAAAAAGTCTCTGAAACACCCGATATTTATCCCAGATCCTGGAATAAAATGAAAAACAGGCCTTTGTGGTAGTAACCCTTAATATTTCTTGAACCAGCCCAGATCAGTTGGTATACTCACCCTGGGATGACGGTAATTTCAATCGCCAATCAGAAGGGTGGAGTCGGTAAAACCACAACCGCAATCAACCTGGCAAGCGCTCTCTCCGAAAAGGGGAAACGTACCCTGCTTATAGACCTCGATCCGCAGGGCAATGCAACAACGAGCCTTGGCTTAAACCGTCGTGATGCCTTTAACTCCATCTATGAAGTCCTGCTGGAAGGCCTTGCCTGCAGATCGGCAATATTCCCGACAGTCCAGGATAACCTGAGTATCCTGCCATCCAATGAAAATATGCCTGGTGCGGAATTACTGCTCACAGACCGTCCCGACCGGACATACCTGTTAAGATATGCCATAGCCGACATTAAATCCCTTTATGATTATATATTGATAGATTGCCCCCCCTCATTAGGTCTTTTAACTCTTAACGGATTGACGGCAAGTGATGCTCTCCTGATAACCATGCAGGCGGAATTCCTGGCCCTCGAGGGTTTAACGCAGCTACTGAAAACCTTAGGCCTGATCAGGAACCAGTTAAATCCCGATCTTGAAATTATTGGGGTCCTTCTTACCATGTACGATTCCAGGACCCGCTTGACACGTGAGGTTGAAGATGAGGTCAGGAAATTTTTCGAGGGCAGGACGAGGGTGTTCAAGACAGTAATTCCACGGACCGTGCGGCTGGCGGAAGCTCCATCGCATGGATTACCGATAACAAAATACGCACCATCATCGAACGCTGCGGAAGCGTACCGAAATCTAGCATTGGAGGTCATGGATGCCACGGAAGCCCGCATTGGGAAAGGGTTTGAACGCCCTTATCCCGCAACAGGAGAGGATAGAGCCCGGATTACCGTCCAGGATAGACCCGGTGAATTCAGCAGTAGACCGGACGGGGACCTGGGTTCGCGAGATCGAGGTATCAAGGATAGTCCCGAATCCCAGCCAGCCCCGCCGGATATTTAATGAAATCGAACTTGAGGAGCTCGCATCGAGTATAAAAATACACGGAATCCTCCAGCCGATTCTTGTGAGGTCTGTAAACCAGGGTTACGAACTTGTCAGCGGAGAACGCAGGTTAAGGGCGGCTGGCCTGGCCGGTATAAAAACCGTACCTGCGATCGTGATCAGTCCCGATGATTCAATTGCTTCTCTTACAATAGCGCTTGTGGAAAATGTGCAGCGTACAGATCTCAACGCGATAGAACTTGCCAGGGCGTATCAACAGCTCCAGGCAGAATCCGGCCGTACACAGGAAGAGATCGCCGGCACGGTTGGAAAATCGAGATCCTACGTGGCAAATACGCTGAGGCTCCTTGAATTAAGCGATTCAATTATTGAAGCATTACACCTGGGAAAAATTACAGCCGGTCACGCGCGTGCGCTGTTGATGGCACCGGAAGAAAACAGGCCGGGACTTTTCAGGAAAATTGTACTGGACGGATTGTCGGTACGGCAGGCTGAGCGATATTCGAAGGATGCTCTGAATACTCGCGATGCGGGGTCAGGTACCGGGAAAAATCAGCTTGACAGAGAGACGGAGCGAATGTTAAATGAGATGGTAAAAGCCCTGGAATCCGCTCTGGGACGCAAATGCAGGATCGAGTTACGAAAAGGGGGCCGGGGACGAATAGTAATGGAATTCAACGATAATCCCGATCTTGAGAATCTCGTGCAGAGATTGGTGTAGAATAGACGATATATAATTTATAAAGATTAAACCAGATTAAACAATCACCCGGAGAGGTGAAACAGAACGTGAGTTTTCCAATCATCCTGATAACGGCGGTCATCTACATCGGAATTGGCGTATGGATAATGGTTTGGGTACGAACCGACAACCAGTTCCGAATGAGTGAGATGGTCGATATCCTCGCCTACGGTTCAATCATTCTATGGCCGATCACCGCGCTCATGTGGCTGTCGCTGCGTCCCCCTGAACAGCTTGATGACCTTGGCGCAAAGAAGAGCTACCAGGACTTTAAGAATTTCATGCGGTCGCGTCGCGGGCTGGATACGGATCTCCTTTCATCAATCGATAAGTACACCAAAAAGACCACTGGAACCGACCCGTACGAGATTACGACCGCACAGCCTGATTTCAGGGACTTCCATCTCGAAGAACTGATTCAAAAGAAGGAATGGATGGAAGCTCTGCGGACTGCGAACGACATGCTTCGGTTTGCCCGTGAACAACAGGAAGAAGCCAGGGTGACAGCCTACGAGGCATACATCAAGGAAATCAAGGACAAACGTCGAAGTGATTTAGTATAAAAAATGGTTGAAAATGGCAATCGATGTATTTAAACATTTTTTTGTTTTATTTTATAGACCATCGGTAGCATGTTTTAATCGTAAACTTAGACAGCACCAATCGGAATATGTGTAACTTTTCCACCTGAGGTTTTATTGTAACTCTGTTGAAATCTATGTACACAGGGGAATATTAGACATTGGCATTTTTTACAGGTGGAAAATGCCTTATTTCATTTTCTGCGATTTTTAAGCGTTATGCCGTCAACTAATCAAAGCAAGCTTTCCCTCCCCCGGGCACCATGGTATCACAGACTGCGGTGGCGTTTGGAACGTGGCCTTGGTATATTCATGTACTGGCTTGTCAGGAAACTAAAACGGAAAACCGCCTTGAACCTCGCGCGAACCCTTGGCGCCATCGCTTTCAGGATGTTTAAAAAATACCGCATGGTCTGCCTTGACGGACTGACGATTGCGTTTGGCGATCGGTATTCCCTTGAGGAGAAACTTGCCATCGCGAAGGAATCTCAAACCAACCTTGTAAGAACAATAATGGATTTCCTCAGGTTCGGCATGTATTCGAAGGATGAATTCCTCGGATTTGCCGCAACGGTAACTGGAAAAGAGCGCCTCGTTAAGGCATTTGAGAAAAGCGAAGGTGGCGTTATCGGGCTTACAGCGCATCTTGGTTCATGGGAATATTGCGGCGCATGGTCTGTAGCGGAAGGATGGAACCTGTCGGCGGTCGGCAAGGAACAGAGGGACCCGGGGATAACAAAAATTATGCTCGAGCTTAGATCAGCAGTGGGGATAAAACATATCCCAAGGTCCAGGCGCGGAAACCTCGAACTGGTCAGGGCACTTAAAACAAAAAACACAATACTCGGTTTGATATCGGACCAGAACGGCGGCGGGGCCGGGGAATTTGTTGATTTCTTTGGCGTCAAGGCATCCAGTGCGAAGGGCCCCGCATTCCTGGCGCGGAAATATAATGTCCCGGTCGTACCGATCTTCGCGTTGTGGGAAGGAGACAATTACCGTATTGAAATTCTCCCGGAAGTTGAGGTGGTTCGTACTGATGATGAAGAGGCGGACATCCATGAGAATACGCAAAGGTTTCAGAAGGTGATCGAGGACATGGTGAGAAAATATCCGGGACAGTGGCTGTGGGCGCATCGCAGGTGGAAAACAAGGCCTGAGGGTGAACCGCCTTTACATATGCATTAGCAAACAAATAATGAAAAAGCCCCGGACATTCAATCCGGGGCTTTTTGATTTCTTTATTCTGGTTATTGGAGTTTACGGTTCGATTTCAATTTCGTACCAACCCTCGCCTGAGAAACTGTAGACCTTAATCCAGCATTCTCCTGGGACACGGAAATCGTCCCAGTCGGGGCTGCTGGATGAAGTCAGGCTCCCAACGACATCGTCATCAGACCAGACTTCAAGGTCAATGTCACACTCGTCATCATCATACATAAGGGTGATTGTAGGGCGGCGTCCTTCCTGGCCTTCCAGTACGTACCAGTCTACGTCACCTTCACAGGCATAGCCTTCGATGAACAGGCTGCCGATTGAATCAGCGAGGTCCCAGTCATCGTTTGGTTCTATTTCATCCGGGCCTTCGCACTCATCATAATATTCATAGTGGTCATAATCGTCATCCGGTTCGATATAGATATAATACTCACCTTCACCATCGAACGCATAAACATGGATGTAGCACGTATCCTCAACATCGAAATATCCACCATCAGGGCTGGCAAGTGATGTCAGTGAATCCACGAGGTCACGGCTTCGACCGCTTCCCGAATAGACCTCAAGGTCGATGTCACATTCGTCATCGTCGTACTCAAGTTCGATGTAAGGGTAAAAACCCTCCTGCCCATCGAGGACGAACCAGTCTTCATCATCTACGCAGGCATAGCCTTCAATTTCAAAGCCCGTGATAAGGTCCGCAAGGTCCCAGTCATCATTGGATTCGACCTCGTCATAGCCTTCGCAGTCGTCAGGCCTGTAATAACCGCCATTCTCCGGTTCGATTTCGATCGTATAATCCCCATTACCATTGTACGCGATAACGCGCAGGTAGCAGGTATCATCGACATCAAAATCATCACCGTCCGGGCTGTATATGGATGACAATGATCCAACCAGATCGCGGTCACGGCCACTCCCGGAGTAGATCTCCATGTCGATGTCACAATCATCGTCGTCATACCAGATTGTTATATACGGGAAATAACCTTCCTGGCCGTCAACCAGGACGAACCAGTCATCATCGTCGCCGCGACGCCCGATTTCGCCATCGATGACCAGCCCGGTGATTTCAGTGGCATCGCGCCAGTCATCATTTGGTTCCCATTCATCAGGACCTTCCTGCGCCACTGCAGGTGCGAGAGTAAAAAGTAACAATGCGATAGCTGCAATCGTGATTGATAAAGAAATTTTCATTTAAGCCTCCCGTCTCAGCTTTTGACATTATTATTTTTGATCAATAAATCATATATACTAAATATGATTTGCAGGGCATATACCCTTATAAATCACCCAAGATTTCCTAAAAAAGGAACCCGGGAAACAAATTCTGCGCCGATATAATTTCCGCACCCGGAATCATATCACGAAAATATTAAATTTGATTAAAAATGATAAAGAAATTCCGGATTAGTCATATTTATAATTCCATGGGTAAGGAACTATAAAGTCCCCTTGAGAGAGATGACTTTCCCGTGATGAAATTTTACCCTTCGATTTCAATCGTGTACCCACCCTCACCTTCGAATGCATAAACGTAAAGGTAGCAGGTACCGGCAATCTCAAACTCTTTAGTATCGGGGCTGATCGTAAGATCGAGTTGACCGACCAGAAGATCGTCCGAGTAAACAAGGCAGTCGATATCGCAGGTTTCATCGTCGTAACTCAGCGTGATAGTCGGGTTTGTTCCCTCGAAACCATCAAGGCGGAACCAGTCTATATCATCCTCGCACAAGTATCCCTCGATAGTACCCAGCCCGATAATGTCAGCCAGGCTCTTATCATCGTTAGGCTCGGCTTCCGATTCACCTTCGCACATAGGATTGATTTCAACCAGGTACATGCCGTTTCCCTCAACCTTCATGACACGGATGAAACATGGATCGAGAAGCCCTGAAATTATGAAGCCGTCCACATAGGAGCATCCGCCCGTATCGATTAGTTCCTCACCTGAGTAGACCTCCATAGTGATTTCGCATTCATCCTCGTTGAATGTCAACTTGAATTCGTTGGTGGAATCCTGCTGGCCGGCCAGGACATACCAGTCTTCGTAGTCACCGTCGCCGATTTCACCTTCGATCTGAAACCCCGTAATTTCATCCGCCAGCACCCTCCTGTCATTCGGCTCCCATTCATCGGGACCCTCCTGCGCAACCACTGGAGTGAGAAGGAAAAATATAATTAGACCTGAAATTACTATTGACAGAGAGAAATATTTCATTCCTGTGGGATATCTCCTCGTATTTTTATCGGTAATCCACCCGTCGGACATTGTATAATATCTATGATACTAAGGCCAACCCGGTAGGATTTTACACTTGATCGCGATCCCGGTTCCCGCGTACTTCAAATCCGTGATAAACTTATTACAATAACAGTATGCGAAGATCATCGTTAATTCTTGTACTCCTTATTTTGATTTTCAGCTCCGGATGCCGGACGAGCACGGATGTCAACCCAAATCCATGGCTGGTAGCGGGTGAGGACCGGTTTTCCAGTTCGGTGAGCAGGAGCCAGATGCGTGCCTTGTATCGACTCTCGCATATTTATAAGGACGCGGGCCTGCAATATGAATATATCCACGCCCTTACAACCGCTGTTGAATTATTCGCGGGCGACATCAATATCACTTACGAACTCCTTAACGAACTGATCGAAGGCATCAATGTAACCAGGAACCTGGCCTCTCAACACAGGATTATTCTCAGTCAGAACGGGATTGACGCATCTTCACTGACACGCGATGAGGATGAATCCCTCGATGAACAGGTAGAAGCATATTTCAACATTCTGGATAAACTCGAGGCCCGGTACGAGGAGTGTTTCCGGATCCTGAGAAACGCGTGCTGGCAGATACCATACAATCCCGACCTTTACTATAGAACAGCGCATCTCCAGTTTCTCAGGGCCGAAGAGGACGGGGACGAGGTTAAATATACCGACGCGATAGCTTACCTGAAAAAGGCCATCGCTACAGATTCATCTCATCTCGAAAGCTACCGCCTCATCGCAATTGCTTACGAACGTCTCGACCAGAAGGAACTCGCCACTCGCTTCTGGAGACTGTTTGAGGTGATCTATGAGATCGCTCCCGAGGTCAGGGGTGAAGGATTTATAACGCCTGACAGGGAATCCATGCATGAAGAAGCGTTGTCTCACCTCGAAAGGCTCGGTGCATTGAGCGAGACGGGTTAACCGGATCCGGCAATGGATATTTTCATAATGTACATTCTGATGATTATCGACCTCGCGTGGACACTCATGCATCACGAGGAAGCGGGTGAACTCAATCCGCTATTCGTCAGGCTGCTTGATGATAGGGAAATTACTTTTGTTTACATAAAACTGGCGGCGAATACTCTCGTGGCAATTGTGGTGATATACCTGCGCCCTAAGCGGCCCTGGCTCAGCAGGATACTTGCCTTCCTCGGTATTATTGTGTACGGCGTCGTAGTATACTTGCACTGGTTCGTCGATCACACCCTCCGGTATGCTGAGAAGCTGGATCAATCCAGGCTTTGGGAGTTAATGGCTAAATAACAGATCCCCTATGGACAAAAAACCAATAAAGAACCAATTTAAAATCCTCGTGCTATATTCCGTGTTCGGAGTCGCGTTGATGTTCGCGGTGATGATACTGGTGTTCTGGATAACGCAGGAGATTGCAAACCTCATCCCGATGGGTTTACTGATCGGGGTCCTCGTTGGGGTCGCGTTCAAGCTGTTCAACGATGCTGTCGCACGGGAACAGAATAAGTGAGTTATAAAAATATCTGCATACGGTCACTGCTTACCGTCCCGTCAGGGAGCCGCTCATGATCCCATATGCCCTTCCTCACGGGGCTGTTGAAAAAGTACTAAATCCCGTAGCGCAGGACGCCGGCCTGCAGTACCGCGGACGGCCCGTCCGCATTAAAAGCAGGATCGAAAAGCGATGATCCCTTGTGATTTTTCAGTCTAATAACTTTTTCAACAGGCCCTCACCAAGGGCTACTGTTATAATGACATCTGTCACGCGAACAATTTTTTCACCCTGGGCTTCAGACGGTAATAATCGAGCTTTGTGAACAACGGGTAATGTTTTAAATTCAATCGCGCTTCAAGGTAATCCGCGCATCTGGCAGCATGAAACGTGTTGCCCTCTTGCTGCCTGACAATTAAGTGGATCGCATCGTCGTTTTGGCTGAGTTCGATGATTCTCCCCCAGAATTGTTTCACTTCCTCACGGCTTACATCATCCGGAATTTCCCCCGTCCTGATCTCCTGAAGGGTGATCATTGTTATCTCAAGGACTTCCTTCTCAATTCCATTACCAGGGTCAAGTTCATATCCGCAGGCTTCGATAACACCGAATGGATTTTTTTTGGGGAGCAGGCCGGCATCCCTGACCGAAACTACGTCGATGCCTTCGGGACAGACCTCGATCAGACGTCTCTTCGCTTCGTCCGGATAAATCGCATGTGCGAGTTGAATGCAGGTGAGCTCAGTATTGCTTGCGACGGCAACCGGGGTAGGCGGGCTGGTTTTAATTTTCAGACGCCTGGAAGGCCCGGCACTCACAACAATTTTTAAACCCGCCTTTATGAACATCGCCAGTTCAAGCGCCTGCCAGTCGAGATGCCCGATAAATCTCATCAGCCCGGCTTTTTTAAACCGGACGATGATAGGAAACGATACCGGTTGATTTGGATCAGTCATGGTTTGCAATCCGCCCGAATGACGAATAGTACCATTATTCATGGGATTTACACACTGAATGGCCATTCAACTGGTATCCAAAAACCGGAGACCAATTGGATGTTTTCAAAAATCATGGCTCAATGTATATTATGTATAGAGTTTAACGGGCTTTTGGGGTGGCGGTTCCAGGAACATACAAAACTACGCCTCCTTGCAGCAAGACCTTGCCGAAGTTCGCCGTCTATTTGATTCAACCCCCTCTATCCTACGGCACCGCCCCCCACCCCGTTCAATAGATGTAAAAAGTTAAGAACAAGAACAAAACACAAAAAATATACGCTGTAGACTTTTGAACGCTCGCTGACCTCATCAGCGAGCTTCTTCTATTTGGGGAGAGTTTCCTATTTTAAAGCAGAGGAGACAACGTCCGCTGTCAGCCCGATCGAGGGTGATATATTTTTCAAATCACCGTTTGATATGGTTACCCTGAGGCTTTCTACCTGTAACCAGCGAGTTTCATCGGCTATATTAAGCTTCTCACTTCCCCTGAGTTCGGCGAACCTTTCCTTAAGCTCACCGAATTTTTCTTCAAGCCCCGAACCAAGCAAAGTTAATTCAGCTTCCACATCAGAGATAGCGGACTCCACTGTCGATATTGCGGCCGAGACCATTTCGCTTGCCGTGGTCGAGCTCATCGTGTTGACATCCAGGGTGTCGATTCTCAATGCTTCGGTATCCATCTCCGGGTATCGCACATCGAAGCCCGCTTCACTGATGACGTCGGTGGTAATTCGCACGAAATCACCGGTGAAAAGTTCCCGGCCGGCGAATGTTGTTTCGGAAACGATAACATCGATTCGTGCCAGGCGGCTTTCGATCATGATCTGGATATCGTTTAACTGGGACGATGAAAGTCCGCCGGCGGCGACAGCATCCGTCAGGTGTTCAATATCGCTGAGCTCGGATTGAATTAAACTGAGGCCCCGTTTGACATCCTGTGCGATTGTATGGCGGCTCTGCCCGATACCAGCCTCATCGTGGGTACGCATCAGCCTGGCATGGGCATAGGAAATTTTACCAAGACGAATCGACAACGAATCCCGGGATTCCGGAAGGTCGGCTTCGGTGATTTTCCGGCTGGCATTGAGAGAGGCGTTTCTGATCTCACTGATCCTGGTGGCATCTTCCGCATCCCTCAGGAAACCAATAACAGTTTGAGCTGCGCTCCTGATATCCATTTCAGGTTCCTGACTATTGAAATTCTCATATTAGTATCAGCATATTTGCCATTCACTGGAATTTACGAAGGGGGGATTTGAGTGTGCCGGAATGACTTTCCGGTATTTAAAGGCCTTTCGCGTGATCGGTAATTTGCATAATTTAATAAAAAACTATAAAAAAGCCTTAAAACTGCGTTGGTTAAGCCATTTTTTGAGCGATTAGCCCTAGTCGGATTTTAATTATTGTGGTATAATGATATACGTTGATATATCTGGCATAAATATTGCTAATTTAACCTTATTAAGGGAGGTGATCATATGCCAGGAGCTAAACATTCAAAGCCTAACATTTACCAGATGTTGCTGATGCTTATCATTGCCTGTCTGATTATCGGCATCGCTTTGCCCGCACGATCAGACACGGTCGATGAAACCTGGAGTCTCCGCGATATTGTGCGCACCCTGGAGCCGTCAGTTGTATGGGTGATGGCTGATAAGGGCAGGGATAACTGGATGCAGGGGTCGGGTTTTGTCGTTCATGAGTCGGGTTGTATCATTACAAATGCTCATGTCGTCGATGGCGCCAGGGATATAATTGTCGGCTGGCCTGACCGTTTCAATCGCTCTGAAAAAATAGCGGAAATTCTCGCGATTGACACCAATCTCGACCTGGCATTACTTAAAATCGAAGGCGGTCACCTTCCCGTGCTTCCCATCATGTCATCGTCGGAAGCCGGACTCGGGGATGCGGTTATTACCCTTGGATATCCTGTGGGCGATGAGCTCGGTCTTGGCGGGCTGACAGTAACCCGCGGGATTCTCTCGAGCCTCCGACGGGTATCGCCGGATGACGATGTGCAACTGTTACAAACTGATGCCGCTATTACACTCGGGTGTTCCGGCGGACCATTATACGATCTCGATACAGGGTCGGTGATAGGTATTATCCAGGGGAAGGGAATGATGCTCCTCGAGGGTTTCAATTTCGCTATCCCCTCGGATAAGCTGCTTGAATTTGCCGATACTTATCCGGGAGATGAAATAATGGAGGCCATCGCTAGTCTTGCGGGGCTTTATGAACCCGATATTTCGATTCCCTGCGACAGGTCGCTCGATGTATGGACGCTTGCCGACGCCGCGCGCGACAGCAACTCCTGGAGTGAGGCGCTGGGGAATTTTCTCGCGGCGGAGCGGCTGGACGATGAGGATCCGATGACCGCGTACGGCATAGCCGAATCATACGCGGCTCTCGACCGTCCTACACCCGCGCTGCAATGGCTGGAACGCGCGTTTGAGTTAGGCTTCTGCGATTTCGACGGCGCACTGGAATCGGATGGATTTGACAGTTTCGAGGACGACTCCCGTTTCGTGGATCTGGTGCAGTCGTTCTGAGATTTCAAATTCTCCGAATGGAGTAAGCGGCGAAAAAAAGTGGGATTCATTTAAAAGTGATGGAAGTTTGTTGAGGGGGCTAATTAAAAAACGTTTTACAGTGTTAATCCAGTACGCGTCTCTCTTCTTCCCCCATATAGGGAACCGGATGCCCGGCGTTAAACCCGGGCATCCGCTGTATTATCTAATTGTAAACCTGGGGTGAATGACCGGGTTTCAGCTACCCGAATCACCAGAGATCGTAAACTTCAATGCCGTAAAGGGTTCCTACAAATAGTGAATCGCCTTTTACTACCGTATCGCGTGCACCAGATGACGTGTACGTCGTATTGATTACATAGGTGTTTTCTGGAGATGAAATATCAATAATATTGAAGCCTTCCCCACGTGTGATATAGCCATAGTTATTCGAAATCATAAAACTCGTTACTACAGTCCCTATGTCAGGCAATTGAATCGAATGGATCGGTATTGGTTCTGTGGGGACGCTAATATCAAAAACAAGCAAGACCAATGGTTCATTGTAAGCACGCTCTTCTACAACGTACGCGAATGAACCCTGTAGCTCAATGAGCGCATAGCCTTTTAAGCCATTACCATACTGGACCGAATTCACCAGGCTGATATCTTCCGGTGGGTCAACATCAAAGATGAGCAGTTCTCCATCTGCTGTTCCATATGCATAGCCATTCGAAAATGCCAAATCGATAGGATTTTCCTCTAGATAGATGGCTTTCACTTCATATGCCGATTCCGGCGGGTCAATATCAATGATCGACAAATCACCATCAGGTGTTTTAGCGTAGGCATAACCACCCGAAATTCCACGCACTCTCATCCCGTCAAAAGTGATAATGTTAAATGGTTCTTCAGGATTAGAAATATCGATTATATGGAAGAAATCAAATGGCTTTCCGGGTATTTTGTAACGTGATACATAGAGATAATTACCTTCATGAATAAGTATTTTTATATACCCATCAAGCGGGAGTTCCCCAAGTTTGTAAGCGTTTTCAAGAGGTTCAATGTCGTATATTTCAATCCCGGATGATGAGCCTAGGTATAAGTATTCACCCCACTGGTCAATCGAGTAAACCCCGTCAGGGAATTCCAATTCAGCCGTAATGAATGCGGATTCCGGGGGATCGGTGTCCCAGATTACTATATATGGCCTGTAAACAACACACCCAAGCCCATTTTGCCCGCTTACAGCACCCATGAACGGGCTGAATTCATTCACCAGGTGAAGGTTCACAAGTGGATCGGTATCGAACAATTGGAGACTACCAGGATAGGGAGATTCAGTAATCCCGATAATCCCGGCAGGATCAACCCACCAATCTTTACTATAAATTGACAGGGGGTAAGTATTAATCAAACCATCTGGTTCAAGATTCGGATCCCAGATATTTATTTCAGAACTGTTTAACATCACTAAATGATCATCGTAGTTCTCTATTTGAGAACCATGTACGAAAAATGAATTATCTTCGAAAGGACTTTCAGGATTAGAAATATTATATTTGTGGAGCTTATGGCTACCTCCGCCTACCTCGCTTAAATATGCGAAGTCTCCAACAAATGCAATGCTGTTTGCTATATTATCCTCGTAATGCCAATTATATGGAAAGTAATCATATACCAAATGCTGGCCCATTTCATATTCAGCTACCACATAAGGGCTTTCCGGGTTAATAGCGTTAAAAATTGAGAAATATTTATAACGGCCCACATATATATAGCCGTCCTTAACTTCAATGTCCCTGATTAATCTATCAAAGGTCAGAGTTTGTACAAGATTCATCTGGGACGGTGGATCCACATCGATAATAAATAAATCAGAACTAGGACCATATTCCCGTGAAACCACATAAGCATAACCATCAGAAGCGGTTAAAACTGAGTCTATTCCGGGTAAATCGATACTGCCTAAGCCTGATGGGTTATAAGGATCTGAAATATCGATCAAGTGAAGGCTTGGCGGGTTTGCCGTAACATACAGCATATTACCGTCCATATAGACACCTTCCGGCCTCAGGTTCATCCAGTCCGGTGTTATGTATGTTGGGTCTGTGGGCGCGTTCGGGCCTGTAATGGGTACTCCAAGGGGAATATCCAGCTCATCCGTGTCACCTTCATCGTCCGTTACTCTTAATTGCACCTCGTAGTAGCCATTTGCGGACCAGGTGTGCCAGACTTCCGGTCCTGTTTCATCATAGACACCATCATTATCCCAGTCCCACTCATAATATGTGATCTCGCCGCCATCCATGTCCAGTGAGTCGGTCCCCCAGAAATGTACAGGCTGGTTTATTGTCTGCGGGATAGGTTCACCATGAGCTATCGCTATCGGTTTTCCGGAAACCCTTACAAGAGTCACCTGATATGATTTCATGTCGATCCATGGAAAATTCGGGTTGTAATCGTGATCCTGAACTGAAATCAGGCAGTTATAGTAGCCGCCACCAGTAAGATTCTCGTTGTGTAAAGCAACATGGAATCGGGCAAAGTCATCGGTCTCTGAAATAAATCCAGCTATTTTTTCTCCATCGAAAAGCTCGGAACATTCAACAACAGGCAAATCATGTGTTTCTTTTCCACCCCAGTCATATACATCAATCTGCAGCCACAATATCCCGCCTTCATCGGAAAGGCCTTCACCGAATTCTATAATATCGATTTTCCATGGTTCAGGGGAACTGGCATTCAATCCGAAATCTTCCATCGGATCGTCGACCGGTGTTTCAATCGGCTCCGCCCAGGACACATCGACCGCATATCCGAATACAAATTCATTCGTTGGATACTTCAGCGAATAGGTCCGTATAACTGAATCCCCTGCAAACAGCGCGTTACGAGTATTCGCTGGATCATCCGATATGTGCCTGATATACCCATTGACCAGGCTATCCGGCATATGTACTGTTGCATAATTCCCTTGGAAATATTTCCGGATGTCTGGTGCTTCGACACCTAACGACCACGTATTATAAAGTGATGTGTATCCGTCGGGATTAAGAAATGTACCATCTCCGAGCCATGGAACCGATATTGTCAGTCCGGATGATGAGAATGTGTGACTCCCATCGAACATCATGATTCCCCGCACATCAAAAATCGTATAGAGCGGATCGTCATACGGGTGAGTAATTTTAAAATCAACATTAATAATTCCCGGTTCAGGATAACTGAACCCGACGATCTCAAAACAGTCCGTACACGGGCTGACCTCGAGGAACTTCAGAATATTCAGGTGGAAAAAACCTTCCCGAAGCGGCACGATCTCATACTCGACATTCTCCGGGTCGGTGACGTTCATATAGATCAGATTATGAAAAAGTGGAAAGTGACTGCCCTTGTACTCCGAAACTTCCCTGCCAGCGGTCAGTTCAGGCATCAACACCTGATCTCCTGATTCACTCACCGTATCCGGGGCACTGGGATTGCCTTTACCCGAGCAACCCGTGATCAGGAATAGAATAAAACCTGCGTAAAGCAAAAAGCGTGTAATATATGCCATCTCCACACCTTTGTGAGTGTAGCCTGTTGACTGGATATATTATACCACATGTATATGATAGAAATTAGGCAGAGATTGAAAAATTACGAACCACGGGACATGGTCGGCACCGAGGAAGGGATAAGTAAATAAAATCCCCCGGTCATATTCTGGTGAGGGGATATTATTTAAAAAACTCCCTGACGTACTGTATTCAGGCGTCAACACAAATTCTCGGGCACCGCTGGCAAGCTGAGTGAGACCCCCAGGCCTTGAAAATTTCCAGATCGTCCGTGCTTGTCGACGTAAATTAATGCCAGATATGCCCAATCAATTTTTGTTTATTGGAATTAGGCTCTCATGCCGCGTACTTGACACACCGCCATTTTTCTTCGACCATGTGTCCCTGACAGACCATTATGAATTTCACACAGAAAATTTCTGAAACGTCGCCCGATGAGATCCCTTCGAAATTCCTCCAGTGGGGGATACGAAAAATCGGGGGGTTATTCGAGGAACTCTACACCAAATCCGGCGGGCTCGAGGTTAAACCGAGCGAACTTCCCGGACTCGTGAAAGGCGACCCGCTTACACCCGCAGAAGCCGCATACAATATCCTTCACGGTTTTGTCGAGTCATCCTGGATCGATGACAATGTAATTGAGCTTGCGAAAAGGATTTTTCCTGAGAAGATAAAAATTCTGGTTGAAAACGCCGACAAACTGGTCGAGAAACAATTTACTATTTTTGGGCAGGACCTCGATTACTCATCGGGGATCAGATGGCATTACGATCCTGAGAACGATCACGAATTCGATCCGAGTGAATTACCCAAAAGACTCAAGCAATCGGATCCCCTGGGGGGGTTTGACATAAAATACCCGTGGGAACTCAGTCGGCTCCAGCATTTTCCACGGCTTTCACTGGCCTACCGAATTACCGGCCGGAAAAAATATCTCGATGCATTAAAGGACCAGACCGAGGATTGGATTCGCTTCAACCCCGTTGGGTTCGGTCCGAACTGGGCATGCACGATGGATATCAGCATACGTGCTGCGAACATGGCATACGCGTACGCGATTCTCGGAGACGTTCAACATGATGAACCGTTCGCGGTTGAACTCACAAGGAACCTGGTGGCGCACGGACGTTTTATCGCGAACCACCTGGAATGGTCCGAGGAGCTGACAGGCAACCATTACACCGCCGATCTCGCCGGCCTTTCGGTGCTTGGGTCGATTCTCGCACCGAGTGTTTACGAGGCAGAGGACTGGATCGATTTCGCCCGGGATGAGCTTGCAATGGAAATTAAAAAGCAAATCTACCCGGATGGCTGGGATTTCGAAGCATCGACCACGTACCATCGCCTTGTGCTTGAATGTTTTCTGATCGCGGCGATTTTTCTGGACCGCGCAGGAAAGAGGATGGAAAAGGATTATCAAAACTGCCTGTGCCGGATGGGGAAGTTTGTCAGGGATATCACCATGCCGGATGGATCGTTCCCCTTGATCGGCGACAACGATTCAGGCTTATTCATGTCGCTGCAGCCAGCGGACCTTTCGAACCTGAATTACATCATGGCTCTCGCTGCTGCGGTTACGGGTGATTCTTCGCTCAAACCCCTGGATCATGCCGAGTTACAGGTTCCTGAAATTATCTGGCTTGCGGGTGAAGCGGGTTGGGTAAGCTGGGGTGAGATGAGGCCGGCTGAGCGACCGAGTACCGCTTTATATCCTGACGGGGGATTATTCATACTGCGTTCATCCGGGCATTTCGACATGCTCACATTTCGCCTCGGACCTGTAGGCCAGAAAGGCAACGGCGGGCATGCCCACAACGACCAGCTTTCCGTTACCATGTGGTTCGATTCCAGGCAAATTGTTGTCGATCCCGGTACAGCCTGTTATACATCCGATCCTGTAAAACGTAATTTCTACCGCTCAACCAATAACCACGCGACAATATCAATCGACGGTGAAGAGCAGAGCCGGTTTGATGACCTGGACCTGTTTACACTGCACCAGGATGTCGAGACCAGGTTCCGGGCACTCGATACATACGACGACCATTCGCAGGTGGCTGGATCGATCCGGGGCTATGGGAAATGGGATGCCGATGAAATTAAATTCAGGCGGATTATCCGTCATGATGAAACCCACAGACAGTTTGAAATCCTGGACAAGATTGAAATTTCAGAAAATGCCAGGAATGAAATATACGGGAAGTTGATGTGGAATTTCCCTCTTGCAGCCGGACTGACAGCAGACAGCAGGGGATCGGGATATGTAAAAATCCTGGATCCCGATGGAAACATGGTAGCGGAGGTTTTATACAATCCGGGCTGGACCCTGGAAATAGCACCGACATTTTTTGCCCCTCAGTACGGTGTTGAAGAAGATAACGTAACATTGCGATTCAGACCCCCGGGAAATATTCTGGTGTCGCATTTCATATTCCGCGGAACTCCGAAGGTAAGGGAACGATCGATCCCGAAATGAAATTAATCATCGCCGAATACCATCCCTGGGACACGAAGTTCCGAATCGGAGATCATCATTATGCCCGTGAATTCCTGAATGACGGTTGGGAAGTTCTCTGGATAAGCCATCCCGTAAGTTTCGCGCATGGGGTCAAACCCGAAAACCGTACACGAATCGAGCGCGCGAGGTCCGGACCGTACAGGCATAAGGACGGGCCGATCGAACTGGTCCCTTATACCAATCTGCCCTGGCTCAACAAACCGATTTTGTCGTCCTTATGGGTCCTGGAAAATACACTGCGTCTCTGCAGGCCCCCATTGAAATCAACCCTTGAGAAAATCGGTTTCGATAAACCGGACCTTCTATGGATCACGGACACATCCATGCACACGATTGCCGATCTTGTCGACGCTAAAGCTGTTGCGGTCCGGATAGCGGATGACAACACGGAATTCAGGAATATGCCGGAATCGCTCAGGATTGTCGAAGAGAACCTGGCAAACCGTGCCGATTTCCTGTTTGTAACATCCGCACCTCTGTTCGAACGCCTGGAGGTAAAATTTGGCTCGAAATTACATCTCCTGCGGAATGGTGTTAATTTCGACTATTTCCAGGGAACGTTCGACCGTCCCACTGACTTCAAGGATATCGATGGCCCCATTGTTTTTTATGTGGGGGCCATTGAAGAATGGTTCAATTCAGAATGGGTGAAGAACCTGGCTGAAAAAAGAAAGGATATCACGATTTTTCTGGTCGGCAGGGTAGGCACCGATCTTTCAAATTTGAAGGACCTTCAAAATGTGAAGATTACCGGGCTGAGACCGTATGAAAGCCTGCCCGGCTACATGGCTCATTCAAATGCGGGGATTATTCCATTCAAACGAACGCGGCTTGTGGAGAGTGTCTCGCCGTTGAAACTGTTCGAGTTCCTGGCGTCGGGACTGCCCGTGGTATCGACATCGTGGATGGAACTCGAGCACCTTGGGAGTCCGGCGCTGCTCGCAAATAGAGCCGACGAATTTGTTGAGATGGTTTCAAAAGTAATAGACGAGGACTGGAAATCTAATCGGGGTGATAAGTTTAGGGATTACGCCAGGTCACATTCCTGGAAGGTAAGATATGATACAGCAATGGAGGTTATCAGTGGCCTTCACAGGAAATAACAACATGGTTCGATTGAAATTTTTACCATCAGTAATCCTGCTGCTTTTTCTGTTCCCGATGATTTCATGCTTCGATACGTCCGATTTTGAGAATGGTTCAGAACCCGAGTCCGAAGAAGGGAGAGTTTACCTCGAAAATAAATCCCTTTCATCGACCAGCATCCTGGCAAGTCGATTCGAAAACGGGATGCCGGAAGTTATTACCCGGTTTGAATTCAGTGAGGATGAAATTGCAAGGGTAGAGGCCATATTGAGAGTCGGCATCGAGTCTGGAATGGGAATGGTAGTCCGGTTCAGGGAAATTGATGTCCAGTTAAATTATATTATTCCGGAAAATGAGAACGAACTCCTGGCTTTGTTTAATTCGCTGTTTAATTATGCCGGGGTTGCTGACCATGCGGATCCCGGCGAAGTACGTCACGCTGTTCTTCTCAGTGGCGACATCGTCTATGAAATTATCAGTGCTGATTTTTATGCCGGCGAAGCTGTCAGGGACACCATTGAAGTAGATGCTCTCCAGGAAATCAAGCTGACCGCTTTTAATGTTGGGAATGAAGCGAATTTGCTCGCTGACAGGGTAATAACCGGGCAGGACCTGGTTTTTGAATCGGAGCGGATCGGTTTTAAACTTGAATCGGCGGTTGAGCAGCAGGTTGAGTTAATGAACGGCGAATTACTCTCGGTTTATTTTTATGAGCCATCGGACACAATTTCTATCCTCGATGCCGCTGGGAAACTGGAGGAATATAAAGGATCGGGAGAGGGTATTTTCATTATCGATAATAATCTATTGCTCGTTGAGACTGATGACATCGAAGCAGCCGAATCTGTATTCCGCCTGGTCGCGATCCCACCTCCGACTCTCTACGGATTAAACCGATTCAAAGTCCGGTTAAAAGTTATGAATTTAATTCCTTTTGAGCCGGATTCATCGTCCATTTCAATAAGTCCACCGGCTCCTTATGCCAGTAACACTTATCCACTATTCACTAACTGGGGCCGGACTCACATCGAGACCGATTCAGAAGATGAAATTGAAATGATCGATGATTCACTCGCAATCGCGGGAATGGACCTATTTAATAGATATTCCGGTTTTGGAACGGAAATCACCATGACTGTCCCGACAGGCGGATTGATTAACGAAAGCCCTGAAGAGCCGCTCCCATATTTAGAACCGACAACATTCTGGCCATCCGGCAGCACACTCGCTAAGGCTACCCTTGACGAAGCATTCCAGGATAGGGAAGGCGACAGCACGAGAGAACAGGTGGAGGCGATAATGAACTGGGTGATGGAGAATGTTTCGGAACCGGATGATGCCACCGATCCCAATTCAAGGTCCCGGCTTTACTTACCGATCGGCAGTTTCGAGGATCTCCTGGAAAATGCCGGGTACAGCGTCTGGGGGAGATCGGATGTTTTTATAACCCTTTCACGGTCCGCGGGTTTACGAACACGGCAGGTTGCGGGACATGTTTTCAGCGATGAACTGCTTGTCTGGAGCCAGGTATGGGCACCGGAAGAAAATACCTGGCTTGATGTCGATACTCATTACGGCCAGGTTGGTGTGGACAGCCTGCATATTCCGATTTGGGGAACCCGGACCGGGGAAATATATTTTAACTACATGGCGGATCCGAAAATCCAAAGATTGTACTAATCGGTATCGGCCTTATTTAATCTGCCATCGGTGAATTAGCATCCGACCAATCCTCAGCCTCGTTTTCGGGTTTCGGCCTTGTTCGGACCGAATCTGAGTCCTTCTTAAACGACCGTGCGATGGAATCGGAAAGGTTGGTGGTTCTGTAAACCACACCCATTCCGGGAGGAGGACTGGTAAAGAGCTCGATTGCAGCCTCAACCAATCCCCAGCCGATAATCCCGAAAACCATTAGTCCAAAAAAACCAAATATAATATGCCCGCATAATTCCAGCATTTTTTATCCCCGATTTCCCGAATCCTTGCACTTCCGAATGGTTTTACATATTTTCCCTGTTTCAATTATACACGCAAAAAATTGTATATCATAATTCTTGTCTTGACACTCCAAAAAAGCTCTAGTACGCTTCTCATTAGGTAACAAATGGAGACAAGCAAATGAAAAACATCAGAAAACTAATCATCAGTATTTTCGTCATCGCGTTCATTCTGGGGATAGCAGGGGTTGTATTCGCCGGTGGAGAGGGGGATTCTTCAGATGATGAAGACGCGACGGTTACAGAGATTACAATTAATTCACCTGAGACAGCCGACACCACCGCTGCTTCCGAGGACGAGCCTGAGGCGATCGAAGGGTCGGGACGGCCGCGGTTGGCGGTTCACACATTCGAGAACCCGCCAAATTACTACAACTCAACGATAGGAAACGGGCTTACGAGTATCCTGATTACGCACCTTACGCAATCCGGCCGTTTCGATGTCATTCAACGCGGCGAAAATCTGGAATTAATTATCGACGAGATTAGCCTCGGCCAGTCCGGTTATATTGAGGGCGGCACCGAGGTTGAAATGGGGCACGTTCTCGGTGTGGATTTCATACTTTCGGGACGCGTGACGAATTTCGGTTACGAGGAACAATCAACAGGCGGGCTGCTCAGGGGGATCGGAGGTTTCGGGGGGTTGGAAATTTCGAAGGAAGTAGCTAATGTCCGCGTGGATTTCAGCCTTATCGATGCCACCACGGGCACGACAGTCCTTGCCGCTACCGCTGAAGGCAAGGAATCTGAAACCGGCGTGAGTATTTCCGGCGGGGACTTTGGAAACTGGATTGGGGCTGTCGACTGGGATACGGATGAATTTATGGACTCGATGATCGGTCACGCGACACTGAGGGCTATCGACATCATGATTAGCCAGATCCTTGAAGAATTTCCGATCCAGGCGCCAATCCAGGCTGTTACGCCGAATTTCCTGATTCTGGGAATCGGTTCCGGTGCCGGAATTGAAGAGGGTATGGAATTTGATGTTTTCCGGATCACCGCAATCACCAACGATGAGGGTGAAATTGTCTGGGAAGAGAGGACGCCGATCGGCCGTGTGCAGATTTCGGACGTTGAATTACAGAATTGCAAGGCGATTATTTTATCGGGATCGGGTTTCCAGGAGGGCGACCTTTGCATACTTCCCGAGGAGGAAGACTAAATTCCGGAATCGAGAAATATCAGTACTTTCAGATGAACCTGAATCGTCAGTCGAGATTCGTTATAATATAGTAAAAGAAAATTCCAGGATGGTGAAAACATAAAATGCTTCAAAGAACCACACTAATATTACTTGCCGCCATAATCCTGGCAATGTCAGGATGTTTCAGCGATATACTTGACACACAGCGCGCTAAGGACCGCGATCTCGGGCAAATGACCGAAGATAACCTGACATCCAGCATGGAATTCCTGGACCATATAGTGAGTTTCAACTGGGATAATGGGCCGGGCAAGTACCGTTGTGTAGTAAAAGATATCGACGACGCACAGAGAGCCGGACGGTTCGCTTACAACGCGATGATCGTTCTTGACGAGAGAAATAACTCCGTAGTAAAGTCGGGTCGCGATCAGTTCCTGATTACCGGTGTGCAGAACAACGAAACCATATTCGAAGTCCGTTACGGTGTTGGAACGGTCGTACCGCAAGTCACACTCATGGGCCCGTTCGAGGGTGAAGAGTACAGGCCATTTTAGAAATACGGGAACTGGTACTAAGCCGCGCGAAGTCAGTTAATTTTTCTGGAGGGACAAATCTCTCCGTGCGCAGCAGGCAACGCCCCTGCAATATAAAAAATATGTTTCCGCCATTCGCGGTTTTTTTATTTCTCATCTTAATCATAAAAACCCGTGACAATGTCACGGGTTTTTCTTACATCAGTTTGGATTTCAGTTTGATCTCTTGAATTCTAATATTTCTCAGACCGAACCCGGTTTACCGGTTTCTTTAGTAAACTCCCTTGTTCTGGAGGTCGTGACGGAACATCGGCCACGGGCTGATACCAACGGTGGTGAAATCCGCGGTGATTACCGTCACGTTACCATCGAAACCGCCCCACACGATTTCCACGTCTCCATCGCCATCTATATCTGCAACAGCCGGGGATGAATCGATCCAGTCATTTGTTAAATAATTGAATAAAAGTTGACCGGAGCTGCCGTCGAGTACATAAAGGTATCCATCGTCGGATCCGATTATTACATCCGCTGTACCGTCAGCGGTCAGGTCGACCATCGCTGCGGATGACCAGATCCTGTCCATCGACGGGAACGACCAGATCTCCGTTCCGGTCGCACCATCTATTGCGTATACGCTGGATGAATCGGCACCGAGTACAATATCCGGAATCCCGTCGCCGTTGAGCTGCGCGATTGACGGACTGGTCCAGATATATGATCCGGTCGAATACGGCGCAAGCCAGATTTCAATCCCACTCACGCCATCAAGCGCGTAAATATTTCCGTCCATACCCGCGATAATGGTGTCGGGTACCAGGTCGCCGTTTAAGTTAGCGAGTGCAGGGGATGAATTAATCCATCCTCCTATTGTGAAATGCCATATTTCAAGTCCGGTGATTCCATTGATCGCGTATACGTTGCCATCGCGACTGGCGATTATTATGTCATCTACAAGATCACCACTTATATCGGCACTTGCGGGGGATGCGAAAATCCCCAGGCCTGTCGGGAATGTCCAGATCGGACTCCCATCGATACCGTCGAACGCGTACACAACACCATCGCCTCCACCAAGGATTACATCGGGATGGAAATCGCCGGAGATGTTGGCTAGTGTCGGGGATGAGACGAACCCGGCAGCGGTTGGAGTACTCCATATCTCAGCCCCGGTAGCGCCGTCGAGACAATAGACATTGAAGTCAATGCCTCCGAAAATTATGTCGGGAGTGCTGTCGCTCCCGCCCATATCATGAACGGCTGCCGAACATATGACCCAGCTTCCGGTCCCGAATGACCAGAGAATCGATCCATTGCTGCCGTCATAGGCGACCATGTTGTTTGACTGGTCGCCGATTACCACATCAAGTATTGTATCGCCGTTCAAGTCGACAAGCGCAGGGCTTGCCTGGACAACCGCACCGGTCGGGACAAACCACCAAACTTCCGGATTTACCATCGGGGTTCCCGACAGTTCGACAGTGTTCTGGTCTTCATGGCCGTATACATCAACCGCACGGACGGCAACCCAGTAAGTCTGCTGGTTCAATAACGGGAACAGAATGGTCGGACTTCCATCGGGGTCGTCAACATAGGGTGCCGTGCCGAAGTCGATTGGGGATGTTTCAGAGTAATAAACCCTGTAGGAAACAGGCAGATCGATATCGGATGCGGTTCCATAATAGACGGTTAACTGCTGATAGTCGACCTCGATACTCTGGACGCCCACGGTGTCATCCCAGATCGGCGCCGGGTTTGGTATGGTGGACAATTCAACCGTATTCATTTCCATTATTCCCATGCTGTCCTCGGCGCGAACGGCAAAGAAATACGGGACATAGTTATCGAGATCCAGGACGACGTATGAATTCAAGTCCTGAGTAGTTTCAAAATCCGCCGTGTCGAAATCAATCGGCGTCGTTGTTGAATAGTAAATGTAGTATGTGATCGGCAGGTCATCGTCGACGGCGGTGCCGTAATTTACCGTCACCTGGTGATCGAACGGGATCAGCGATTGAACGCCGACTTCACCATCCAGCCATGTTGGAGCGGAATTGGGAATACCCGGAAGCTCTACCGTATTGGTTTCCTCGTCGTCACCAGCATCCGCTGCGCGTACGGCAAAATAATAGGTCTGTTCATTCGTAAGGTCAATGATAGTGTGCGGTGAGCCATCGAAGTCCTGTTCCATATCGGCGCTGCCGAAATCGATCGGCGTTGAATCTGAATAATATACGTTGTAATGGACCGGAAGATCGATGTCGGTCGCGGTTCCGAAAGTAACTGTTACCGTTCCGTTACCCGGGATCGTCGATTGAATTCCAACGGTATCATCCCATTCAGGGGGACCGTTTGGAGTACCCGGAAGTTCGTTTGTATTTTGATCCTCGCTCCCGAAACCATCCATTGCCCGGACCGCGAAGTAATACTCCTGGAAGTTGGTTAGATCAATGACAACGTGAGGAGAGGCGGGGACATTGACAACATCGGCGGTGGCGAAATCGATCGGAGTCGCATCGGACCAGTAAACGTTATAAGTTACAGGCGTCTGAGGATCATAAGCTTCACCGAACTGGACTTCCATTGCCTTGTCCATTGGAACCACACCGGTAATACCTATCGTGTCGATCCATTCGGGCGGATTCGATGGAATACCGAAGAGTTGCTGAAGGTTCTTTTCTTCCGCGCCAAAAGCGTCAACCGCCCGCACTCCGACGTAATAGGTTATATCGTCTGAGAGACCATCAAGGGTATAGGGCGAACCATCGCCATCATTTACATAACTTGCGGTTGTCCATTCGATCGGCGTGTCTTCAGAATAATAAATATTGTATGTAACAGGTACATCGCTGTCGGTGGCATTCCCATAAATTACTTCGAGTCCGCCTGCGACAGGGTTAAGGTCGGTAATACCGGTCGTGTTATCCCATACCGGCGGCCAGTTATCGCACGGGTCGACATTAAACGTAAAGAAATCGTAAGTATCGAAATCCGTGTCTTCACTGGACGCTGTGAACCAGAGTCTGTATTCGCCGGCTGTTGCCATCCAGTCGGTGTTATTAAGGAAAGTACGGTAGGTCTGGTTGATGACATGCTCCATGACGATAATTTCACCGCCGATGGGTGTGAGATCGACTGTCAGGCCGGTCGCGTTGATCTGCCAGTCATACATATCGGCATACAGCCAGCCTTCCGCGGAATTGCACTCGTTGAATCCTCCATCAAGGTATTCATCATTAATCAGGTAGACCTCTTCCTGGTTCGAGGGAAGACTGCAGTCGAAAACAAAACTAAAGGCAAGATTCTTGGGCGGGGGGAAGTAAAAGTCCATCTGTGCATAATGAGTTTCAAGGGGACCGAATGCCCTCTGCGGTTTTTCAATTGCAAACGCCTGGTACGGACTGATTACATCATCCGCGAATATCTTTGTGAAACCCTCCGCATTGACCAGTTCCCGGTTGTCACCCTCGGGGAAAAGAATTGTCGCCTTCATGTCAAAAACGGTTACCTGCACTGTCGGATTCAGCAAACTAATCATTATCGAGAGGATATGGGTTTCGGGATCGTTTGAAATAAGCTCGACTCCGAAACAGTTCGAACATGACGGCGGCAGTAGAAATTTGGTTACATCGAGATGTATTTCAAGTTCACGGTTTGGGAGCATGGTTACTTCCCATGTTTCCAGGTCGATAACGACATCGAAAACTCCAAGTACCAGTCGATCATCCCTATTAATAAGGTCGATCTCAGATTGACCTGTCAGGCCTGGGGAATCGTTGCTTGCATTGTCATCAGCGGGACCTGTCGTACCCGTGTCGGAAAATTCGGACGGGATTTCCGCACCAGGGGTAACCGGGGAAGAACCACCACCACAACCGATTATAGAAAAGACGAGAAACGTTGCGACCAGTATGGCCGGAAAAACGGTATGCCGATTCATTCGTACACCTTCGTTATGTGAGAGAATTTTTTATTCCACCGAAAAACGTTCGTTCTAAGTTAAATGGATAACTTACATATGGTATCACAGGCGTTGAAATTCAGCAACGCCTGACGTTTAGTTAGATGCCTTCCGGCTGGGTTGCTTTCGGGATTCCCGGAACTGGCATCCGAAAAAAAAGTAACCCCCACCGAAGTGGGGGGTTTTTATTTCATCTGAGTTAATTGTTATTAAATTTCCTGTTACCACGCACCCGGTGTTTCCCACCACTGGAGGGTAAAGGTTAAAGGCATTAACAAGTTACGGGTCCAGGGGTCGGGGTCGACATTGATCGCGAATGCGGGTGACGGTTCCATATAAGCTTCCCTGTCAAGTTCTGTAAGGGTTTCATCGAAACGCACCAGCTCGGCTGTCGTGTCGGCAAGCCGTGCGTAAACCAGCATACGGCATACCTCGTCAGCTCCATCCACGTGGTCGATATCTATATCTCCCCACATTGCGAATCCGGCGAATCCGGTAAGGCCCGGAATGGAATAATCGATCGGCTGGCTGTAAATCCCGCCGCCAAATGATGATTCAAAAACCGCGGGACCGCCAGGCGGGATACTGTAGACATGGATATCGCCATCCAATGTTAACCCGGCTTCAAAGATATAAAGCTTCTCGGAGGCGTTATTAATAGCGATGTCGAAAATGTCATCCTCCGATCCGACAACCAGGGAAATTGGGGTTATTGATCCTAATTCTGGTAAATATGTCGGATCTCCTGGAATTGAGTATGGCTGATACGTAAACTTCATCAGGTAAAAGTCGGGAATGCCGATGATATTTTCCCTGTAGACTGCCCAGAAATCGCCATTAGACATAACATCGATTGCAGTCCAGGTAATATCCGGGTCTCCTGAATCAAGGAAATCGATGAAAGGATTTCCGGTCAGGGTGTTGGATGCAAGAACCTTGATCAAATGCGGGTCCTGCTGGGTGACGAGGAGCATCCTGCCTTCGGGGCTCGGATCGGCGTCGAGACTTAACACCGTATCGTCCTTCTGGAGATCGTAGATATTTGAAAGCGGGACAATCGGCGGGATATTCGAATCCGCATCAAAGAGCCCCAGATGGCGTTCGTCGATCTGTACCAGTGCTTTGCCCTGGATGATACCCGGGACACCCCCCTCCACAAAAGCGATATCCGCGCGCGGGAGTACACTCATTCCGGCGATAGAGTAACCGCTCGGGGTAAGTGTTCCCGCGTATGTATGAGCATCGGTGTTGGCGCAAAGCGCGACCGCCACGTCCAGTGAAGAGGTCGCGTCCACGGGTCCATAACCATCGTCAACCTGGGCGCTTATTGTCCATAGTCCCGTACCGTAACCGGACCAGACGATATTAACTTCGTCAACCGGTGTGAAAATGGTGTATGAAGGCGGATCGCCGAATGGTACCACCGACCATGCGTAAACAAGCGTCTGGCCGGGATCGCAGTCATATGTTGGCGGATCGAGATAGTAGTTGTTGATTTCAGAAACACTTGTAATTGTCGGACCGTTCACCGAGCCGACCTCTGGCGGGGTGTTGAGCCTCTGGACGGTCAGCTTGATGCCCTGGACCGCTATTAATCCATCATTGGCTTCCAGGTTCACATCGTAATCCCCTACCGGGTATGCGGACCAGTTAATATCGATTGAATAGTCAAGATTTGATGGAATAATGAAATTTTCGGGATCACCGCTCGGGACAACACTCCATGTAACGGTCAGGGTTTGGGTGGTGTCCAGGTCCTCAACCGGGGCAGTGTAATGCGCGGATGTATCATAGCAATCTACAGCTAATGGACCATCAACATTACCGACTGTGGGAATCGTATTCACCCTGTCGACACCAATTGCAAGTCCTTCAGTAATGTCAACCCCATCTGAAACCTGAACATTAATATCATAGAGGCCCAGATCATATCCCGACCAGTCGATAGAAACATCTCCGCCACCGAGATCGGGAATTATGTAGTTCGCCGGAACTCCGTTCGGTACGACACTCCACAAAATTGTGAGTGTCTGGAATGTATCAGGATCGGAGATAGTGCTCGTGTAATGTGTATCGACGTCACTGCCGTTCACAGTTAATTTGCCTGATATTGGACCTACGTCCGGAGGAATATTGACTTTGGTAACATCAATCGGCCCGCAGGTCGCCGATTCGAAACCATCGGAAACCTCGACCGAAACATCGTAATCACCGAGCTGGTAGGACGACCAGTCGTAATCAACCGATCCATCGGGATTCGCCGGGACATCGAAAATCGGAGGTGTGCCGTCAGGACGGAAGCTCCAGTTAATGGTGTGCGATTGAAGTGTATCGATATCGCTGTACGATAAATCGTAATGTGCGGATGTCATGGTTGAATCAACGAGCGTCAACCCATCGCAGCTTGAAATTGTTGGTGCTGAATTTTCAATTGTTACCAGCCAGGGAATTCCCTCGACCGGCGGATTGTTGCCATCGTCCAACTGAACATTTATTTCGTAATCGCCAAGGGCAAGATGCGTAGACCAATCGACTGTGAGGGGATCGCCTTCAACTCCCGGAATTACGTAGTTATGCATGTCGCCGAATGGAACGACACTCCAGAACACTGTCAGAGGATCACCTTCGGGATCGGTCATTGAGCACGTATAATCAATGGCTGTGTCAGAATGTGTTACGTGCGTAGGACCACTGATAGGCCCAACTTCCGGTGATTGATTATCGTACTTGGTTACGGTCAGATGTGTTCCTTCGACCGATACAAAACCATCGTTCACCTGGCAGTTTACATCATAGTCATCATCGGGATACAACAACCAGTCGTGCAGCAATGATTTGTCCGGCTCCGCTGGAATTGTGTATATCGGCAGAGTTCCGGTTGGAACAACTGACCACATTGCCGTCAAAATCTGGTCGGGGTCAATATCAGAGATCGGTTCTGCTGAATATGGTGCTGCGGTATCATCCGAGGTAACCACTGTCGGACCGGTTACCGTTCCAACCTCTGGTGCGGTGTTTTCCTTGGTAACTATAAGGGGATTACCTGTTCCGACATCCATTCCATCGTCGGCCTGCTTATTCACACTGTAGATGTTAACCGGATATGTTGACCAGTCAATGTCGATTGACCCATCCGGATTCGAAGGCAGTGAGAAATCTTCAGGATCGCCGTCGGGTACAACACTCCACATGAATGTCAGGGTCTGGGTTGTGTCCGGATCGGATGCATCCGCCTGGTAATTTTCAGATGTATTAAGGCTTAATACAAGATCAAGGCCGGTCACATCCTCAACTGTAGGTGGAGTATTGGAATGATGGATAAATACGAACGTACCGGTTACCGTTACATACCCGTCGAATACCTCCACATTGATATTGTAGTCTCCAGGCTCAATTGTTGAAAAATCAAGGGTAACAGAGCCGTCTCCCGGATCTCCGGGAATCGAAAAGTCTTCCGGGTCGCCATCCGGTACGAAACTCCATGTGTATGTCAATGTCTGTCCGACATCAGGATCGTATGCAATTATAGAATAGTTAGCTGCTGTATCAGCCGCGGTTACTTCGGTGAGACCCTCGATATCGCCGAGTACAGGATCGGTATTTCCGACAAGAACATCAAGAATCGGTGCCGGAACCGGGGTGTTTATTGAATCTGAAACATTGCAGGAAATCGTGTAGTTATCGAAACCAAGAGTACTCCAGTCGATATCGATCGTACCGTCCCCGTTACCCGGATCGTCCGTGATCGGTGTGTCCTCGACAGTCCATAAGTACGTAAGGTCATCGCCATCAGGGTCAATCGCCGTCACGGAATATGTCTTTATTTCGAGACCCGGACTCGCTTCACCATCGATTCCCGCCGTGATCTGTGGCGGCAGGTTGGGTTTCACATCTCCTACCTCCGCTGAGAACAGGCATCCTGATACAAGGGCCTCAGCCGGCATTACAGGGGTGTATCCCAGTGGATCGGAATCCTCAATCCAGATCATATACTCAACTGGGTCGTTGGATGTGATCGCGCTGGCTGCGGGAACCATGGTGAGTTGATACACGGCATGGTCTCCCTCATCCGATACGAAAATCGCCTCGGTCCCGTCGAATAATCCCGGCCATTCACCTGATACACTTACGACTGTACCACCCGGCTCGGTAGCCGGTAACGGACCCTGCCAGTCGTAAACATCCACGTTCAGGACAAGCTGGCCGCCGGACTCTCCGGTACCTTCGAGGTAGTAAAGTTCGTTCAGCATTTCATCCACTGTAACCAGCCATGCTTCCGACTGGTTGGCTTCGATCGGGAAATCATCCGGAAGATTCTCCGGCGGATTGGGGTTCGGGACTGCCCAGCTCACATCGATCGCATAATTGAAAATCATCGTTGACGGAAAGTCGGGAACCCAGAACTTGAAATGCCTCAGGTTGGTATTGCCGGCCTCGAATAAGCCCCTGTTCGAGGGGTCGAGATCCGCCAGGGGAGCATCCTTATCAAGGCCATCTGCAAAGTATTTGAAACCGTTCATCGTTGATGTCAGGTTCCAGACATCATGTTTGAATCCGAGGGCGCCATCGACATATGAGAAGAAAGTGTCGCCGGGAAATTCTGTGGGATTCCACCATCGTGTGTACCCATCCGCATTCATGAGGCGCATTTCATCCAGGGAGGACATAATTATGGCGGGATTTGAGAATCCGCCCAGCGTCCCTTTTGTGATTATAATTGCCCTCATATCGAATCCTGAGAATTGGCACAGCCCTTCCAATGGATGATAAATGCTCATATCCAGATCAAGCTCAGTCTGATCGACATTCCAGGTGAATCCGCTGGCGAGCTGAAAATGTCCGTACTCACCACCCGGCTCAAGGAGCTTGATTATGTTCAGATGAACATTTGACGCTCGCATGGGGATAACTTCCATTGTTTCGGCAAGCGGGTCAATAATTACATGATAGAGTCCCCATAATGTATGGTTCTTGCCATTGGTAATCCCTTCAAACGGATCCACAACATTATCTGTTAAGCCCGGTTCCTCATCAGTGAGATCCTCTCCCTGACGATCTTCCTCATTACCGGGAGATGTTAATCCTGGAGGGGTATTCTGAATGCCGGGCTGCGTGGGATCTCCACCGCCTCCGGAACATCCAACTGCCATTCCAATCAGAAACAGCAGAAATACAAGAGATGAAATTCGGCGCATAGGTATGCACTCCTTATCTATACGAACCCTGAGAGAGTCCGGATTTGGTCCACCTAACAAATGTTTGACTAATTATCTGGAACTTTATAAACATTATTATATTAAAAATACTGTAAAAAATCCAAGAAAATAGAGCTATATGAATCTCCACCTGTTTAGATTACGTTTGAGACTGTTTTGATAGTGTGATACAGGGGGTGGCGACGACAAACGAAGCACAGCGACAAGTGTGCCGTTAGCTTCCAGCTATCGGATTACGTGTGACGACCGCTTCCAGCGGTTATCCCTGGTTTTTTGGTGTTTGCCTTGTTGTTTTCCTCCTCCGTTTTTTTTTGATAAAACTCCGGAACCCGGCGCACGATAAGACAATAGTGCTTCTCCGAAAGTCGCACCATGTCCGACAGCGTTAGCTGTTGAACGGCCATGTAAGATCGACCGCTGGCTTGCCCCGGCATTGACTGGGTGTGGCAGGCTCCCCTTCCTCCGCCGCTAAAGCTATGGCGGATTTTCCCCGCTTTCGCATAAGCTACGGCGGGTGTCAAGCCGTAAAACTTCTCCGCCTACCCGAAGGTGGCGTGGTTACTAGCGCTCAGCTTCAAGAGCTGGAAATCACGCGCCGGATTCCGTATGGAGGGAATTCCCTGCAGTGGGTACAGAATGCCCTTCCAGAGAGAGTATAGCATAAAGATGGGATATTGTCAAGAGGGGGCAAGGGAAAAGTGGGATTTTTTTGGATGAGCTATTGGGTTGAGTGGATAATTAATGGAAGCGGACGGGACGTCCGCGGTACTGCAGGCGGGACGCATGCGCTACGGGGCAGTGCGGGACGCATGCGCTACGGGGCAGTGCGGGACGCATGCGCTACGGGGCAGTGCG
>CBDURU010000016.1:0-49551 GCA_965369865.1 uncultured bacterium
CCATGAGAACTCCGGAAATACAGTTAGCAAAAAATACCTGTTAAGTGTGATTGGTTTAATTATCAGAATCGAGTAAATGAGTTGGAGTCGGAGGTATTAAATCTGGTTTTCTTTGTGCCACGTTTCTGTGCCGATGCAATTTTGGTCTGGTAGCTCGAGTAATTTTTTAAACCTTCACTGTCGTTCATATCCTTAGCGATCTGTAACATGTCTTCAAGATATGCGCGTGCGTCCGACAATTTCCCGTCCTCAAGCAACCTGTCCAGCGTTATGTCGGTGAAATCAATAACGGCTGGGGCTGTTCCCGCCATGGTGCCTCCTGTATCCCCGGTCGTTCCCCTGCCCTTTTTGTATCTCGCGGTGTATTTTGCACGGATGTTGAAATCCTCGTTTCGTCCGATCGCCTTGTGCTGCCTCGCAGGCCCGATCGAAGCTCCCCTGAATAAAACAAGGTAAACCACAACAGCGGGAAATTGAAAAATAAATACCAGGAGAACCCAGAGCAGGCCGGTGTTGTTATGCGTCTCGGCGTCATTATAGATCCAGATGATAATAGCAATCTGGAAAATAAAATACGCGTACAGAAATAATATTTTTAGTGGCATTGCTTGTCCCTCCGGTACTCCTATAATAAAGACAGATTAACATACAAATTGTTGCAGAAATATGACAAAACCACAATCTATCTTCAAAAATGATTATAAATCCCGTATAATGTAAGTCCTTACTCGAAAACCAGCAAATATTATAGAGGGTCCCAATGCAAAAGATATTCCCTTCGGTTTTATTGGCAACTGTTTTAGTAATAACGGCTCTTATTGCGATGTCCTGTGGAGGTGGCGGGAATCCTGTTGTCCCATCCAGCGATAATACATCCAATATTCAAGACTCAGGTGGTTCGGAATTCTCACCGGAGCAGGATTCGACAGGCGAACCATTTAAAATGGATGATACTTGGCACCCCGATGATGGTCCCGATTACGCGCAGGACGAGGTGCTTATAACATTTCATGACGGGTTTATCCAGTATGAAACGGATGGGCAGATGACACTGGATTCCGCTCAAAATGGTCTCGATTTACTGACCTCCCATGGGTTGGAAATTATCAAGATTCTGGAGTTAAGCTGGGGAACTCTCTATCAACTCAAGATTACAGATGGAATACCTGTCCAGGATAAAGTCAATGAACTTAAGTCAGTGCAGGAAATAGATATCGCGGAACCGAACTACCGCATGCATCTTCAGGATTCTCCCTGGGTTCCCAACGATCCATTGTGGGAAAATCCGAATGATTCTGACGACGATCCGAGAACAAATGTCTGGGAACAGTTCGGGCCTTCGAAAATCGGGGCTAGTTATATCTGGGAAAATGTAACCGGGGAAGGACAGGTCGTTTGTATCCTCGATACAGGTGTACAGACATGGCACGAGGATCTTGCCGATAATCTCTGGATAAACGAAGGTGAAATCCCGGATGATGGTATTGATAACGATGAAAATGGCTACATCGATGACATTTATGGCTGGGATGTCGGCGATAATGACAATGACATAAAAGAGTACAACAACAACTACAATTATCACGGTACCGCATGTGCTGGTGTAGTAGCCGCGATCCGTGACAATAATCTCGGCTGTACCGGTATCGCTCCCGGATCGAAAGTGATGGGTGTCCGACTTCGATTTACCGCAACTTTCGTAACACAGGTTATCGAGGGAGTTGAGTACGCTAAAAATAACGGCGCGGATATTGTCAGTATGTCATTTATCAGCTCGGACTATTCTGAATCGATGGAGAATACGATGATTGCCGCTGACGCCGCAGGTGTTCTTCTTGTAGCCGGTGCCGGCAACTACGATGCCACATATATTCTTTACCCATGCAGTTTTGACAGTGTAGTTAAGGTAGGAGCGACAAGTCCGTTCAGCCAGAAGTGGGCGTACAATCCGATCGACGAGGTGCGGATTTCAATAGCGGCCGGTTTCGGTTGGGGTTCGACTTACGCCAATGGCCTTGAAATCATGGGGTACGGCGAGCACTACATAACAACCAAGGGAAATTGCGCGTCATGTTACTGGGATGGCGTCAACGATAATTTCTTTGGCGGGACATCCAACGCGACCCCGATGGTTGCCGCCGCTTATGCCCTTCTGAGAAGTTACTTCCCCGGAGAGACAAACGACTGGTACAGGGACAGGATGAATGGAACCGCCGATGACCTTCATGGCGCCGGTTACGATATTGAAACCGCTAACGGCAGGATAAATGTTCTTCGCGCAATTTACGGTGCCGATCGGTACGCTCTCGAAGAGGATGCCGATGGATTTGTCGATCTTGGGCCTCATGGCCTGGAGGTTTTTGACAGCGTAAATAACGCCCTGTCCGGTGATTACATAGATCAATCGGATTTATACAAAATCACAACCGGGACATCGGGATACCAGGTTGTCATTCTTAATATTTTTACATATGGTGAAAACCTTGATATCAAGCTTTTCAGTCACCCGTCACTGGCGCCGGAATTCCTGCTAGATGAGGCTGTGGGTGAAAACCATGCTAATGATAATAAGGAAATCATCGGTACGGCTTGTGAAGCCGGTGAGACGTTTTACATCCAGGTCAATGCAGTTGCACCAGGTGACGCGTCCTCATATGACCTGACCGCTAAAATTGTTCAGAACGATTTCGATCTGGTCGACCACGGCTCGATTGATCCCGGGTTTATTCATGTAGGGAAAAATAACGTCCTGGTCGGATACCTGACTTTCGAATCAGGTTTCAGGGTGTATCTTGAGGAACTGATCCTCAGCATGTCAGGCTCGATGCCTCCGTCAAATCTGACAGGAATGCACCTTTACCGGGATATAGATGGCGATCATAATTTTGATTCCGGTGAAGAACTAATCGCCAACGCAAACGATAACGGCACAAACAGGTGGCGGTTCAGCGGTTTCAGCCATGAAATCAATATGACAAACAGCCCGATGTCATATTTCATTACAGCCGACATTTCGGGAGTTACAGAGAATGCTGAATTCAGCCTGGTTTTAACAAGCTATAAGGATGCATCCACGGAAGAAGGGCTTGAAATTCCATATACAAAGTTCCCTGTTGAAATTGGGCCGGTGGTTGTCGGTGTTGATGTCGATCCGCCGACCTGGAACAGTACGGTCGGCGCCCAGCTTGCTGAACCACAGTATGCAGCCGCGATGATTTACTGGAATGCGGCATCGGACGTATTGACGCCTCCTGTTAAATATAACGTTTACTGGACGCAGACACTTCCATTTGATTTTGGTTCGGCCGATGTCGCATGGAATGTCAACGATTCCGGAAGCACTGATTTCGACAGCGAATGGAAATTAACCGGATTGAATAATGATGAGGAATATTACATTGCTGTCAGGGCGGAAGATCAAGCCGGTAATGAAGAAGAAAATACGGTATATGTGACCGCGACGCCATCGGCTGCCAGCGACCCGACTAACCCGCAGGTAATAGGCATCCGCAATACTCCCGGAAGTTCATGGGAGGTAGTCTGCGACCCTGCCAACCAGAGGGTCTTTGTCGCGGATTACCAGGGCGGTGTCAGGATAATCGATGTCAGCGACCCGACAAATCCCACAAATGTTGATTCAGTCGCTGGAAGTGGTGTTGCAGGTGTGGACTTTGATGGGACTTATGTCTATGCGGCATCAGCGATCGGCCTCCTGATTATTGATCCGGATTTTGCGGGCGGAGCGGCAATTGTAAGCCAGGTATTTTTCTACAATGCTCTCGACGTTCAATTAGCCGGTAACTGGGTATATGTCACAGATAGGGGTACGGAATTAATGCCTGTTGATATAACCGATCCGTTAACTCCGATAGAATATCCCTCGGTCAGCTCAGGCGATATCGGTTACGGCATTGACGAGCAGAATGGTTACCTCTACGTAGCGACAAATACCAAACCAAGGGTTTTCGACCTGACCGATCCGTCCGCGCCTGTCATGGTGTCTACATTTGGCGGGAACGGGGCATACGAAATCGACGCAATTGATGACCTGCTGTATGTAACATACTGGTCACAGCACAGGTTCTCCATTTATGACCTGTCAGATCCAGCCGATCCGCAGTATATAAACCAGTATATTTCGGATGCCGGATACTATGGGGCCGATGTGGAGATGTTCAATGGATACCTTTATTTCGGGACCAACAGTCGCGATATAGAGGTTCTGAACGTCGATGATCCATTGAATATATTCAAACTTGGCGAAATTCAGACAGATGGTCCGGACGGATTGGGCACCGATGGTAGTTTCGTCTATTCGGCTGAAAACCAGCACGGTTTGAAAGTAATTATTTAGTTAACACAGACCTTTTATCATCTATAGTACTGGGGGTTTATTTTATTGAGGTTCCTCTATGTCAAATCGCATTTCGGTTTTACCAGTTATTGCTCTTTTAATCGCATCACTTTTTCTGTTAACTTCATGCAGTGGTTCAGATCCAATCTCCCCGTCTAATAATGAAGGGGTAATTGACCAGTTATCGCACGAAGATTCACAATCCGGTGGACTGGAGCTTACACAGAGCGACCAGGCATTCACTCCTTCCTCCCAGACGGATGATTCCCTGCCTTATGCCCCGAATCAGGTTCTTATCACGCTGAATGCGGAATACATCCAGGAGAATTATATTTCGCAGCAACCGGATACGAATGAAGATGGAACATCCATCCTCGATCAATATGGTGTTTCACTTCGGGAAGGGATCGATGCCGGTTGGTCTATGGTATATGTATTGGAAATCATTGATGGTGCATCGGTTCCGGATAAAGTTGCTGAACTTGAATCGCTTCCTGAAGTTGGAATAGCGGAACCTAACTACCGGTACGATTTCTGCGATGTCCCCTACACTCCCAACGATCCATTATGGGAGAATCCGAATGACAGCGATGAGGATCCAAGGACTTCGGTTTTCGAACAATTCGGGCCGTCAAAAATTGGGGCAAACGTGGTCTGGAATGACACATTTGGCAACCCGTCTGTTGTCGTATGCGTGATAGACTCAGGCATTGCGTACGATCACGAAGATCTTGAGAATGTCATGTGGATCAATGCAGATGAAATTCCCGATAACGAAATCGATGATGACTTTAACGGTTTTATCGATGACATTTACGGGTGGGATTTTTACGAGGACGATAACGATATCAAGGAATATGACAACAGCGAATATTACCACGGGACATCGTGCGCGGGTGTGATAGCCACGGAACATGATAACGAGCTTGGTTGTGCCGGCATAGCTCCAGGCTCAAGGCTGATGGGGGTAAGGATTGGATTCGGGTACTCGTACCTTTCCGTTTTACTTGGAGGGGTGAAATACGCCAGAGATAACGGCGCGGATATCCTCAGCATGTCTTTCAGCGGCACAGAGTACTCTTCAATATTAAATAATTCCATGAAATATGCATGGAATGACGGACTGGTGCTTGTCGCGGCTGCCTCCAACGACGACAACCAGGAACTCCACTATCCAGCCGCCTATGATTCCGTTGTATGTGTGGGAGGGACCTCACCGTTCGGAAAAAGATGGTCATACCAGCCCATAGATGAAATCCGTATAACAAAATCGGCAGGTTTCTACTGGGGATCAAATTACGGACCGCAACTTGAGGTCATGGGATTTGGTGAATTCTACATAACAACCCGGGGAAACAACGTTACCAGCTATTACACCGGGAACAACGACAGCTTTTTCAGGGGAACATCGAATGCAACGCCGATGGTCGCCGGTGGATTCGCCCTTTTGAAGAGCATGCATCCCGATCAGAATAACCAGTGGCTGAGGGACAGGATGAGAGACACATCCGATGACCTTGATATTGCAGGATTCGACATAGAAACGGGATATGGAAGGCTGAACCTTATCCGTGCGTGTTACGGGTCAGACAGGTACGCTGATAATGAAGATGAAAATGGTTTTGTTGATGTGACAGTGGATGACTTCCAGATGATCGACAGCATCCATGCGGTCTCAGGCGATTATGCGGATACGGAGGACCTTTACAAAATCACCGCAACCGAAGATGGTTCCCTGAACTTCTTCCTCGATATCTGGACATGGGGAGAGACTCTCAATCTCTTTTTATACAGCGATCCATCCCTCGCTCCAGAGTATCAAATCGATCAGTCCGCGGGAGATAACCATGCGACCAATTCTTTTGAAGTTGTCGGATGCGCATGCGAGGCTGGAGAGACCTACTATATCAAAATTGCCCCGGCGGATTTCGGCGATTCGACTACATACACCCTCAGCGTTGAATATGTCCAACCCTATCTTGAGCTTGAGATAGAAACGTACGATATCGGATTCGTGCACCTCGGCGGGACTAACAAAGTAATGGGGCATCTCGATTTCTCATCCAGCCTGGTGACACGGATTTCTGAGATTATATTCAACCTTAAAGGGACAATGCCAGGGCAGAAATTAACGAAATTGTCATTGTATAAGGACACCTATGTAAACGGGATTTATAACAGCCTGGATGAGCATATTGCCGATGCTCAACTTTTCGGAACAAACCGCGCGATATTCTCGAACCTGTACGAGCAGATTTCCCATCCGACAAGCCCGACACGATATTTTCTTCTCGCAAATTTCAGCGGCATTACTGAGGATGCCGGGTTTGAGCTTGTTATGTCAAACTACAAGCATGTAGAAACAATCGAGGGAATTGAAATCGCGTATGATTCATTCCCCTATTCATTCGGGCCTTACGAGGTTGGGGTGGATATTGAACCGCCGGTCTGGGATGACACTGTCGGGGTACAGGCAACCCGTCCGAGATATGAGGGGGCGGGCATTTTCTGGAACAGTGCGAGTGATGTCCGGACTCCTCCTGTCGAATACAATATTTACTGGACGACCGAGTTACCGTTCGAATTCTCCACGGCGCAGGTTGAGGAAGATGTGAGTTTCTGGGACGCGGGCGAGGATTATGACCACGGCTGTGTCATCCATGGGCTTGAAAATTACCAGGAGCATTTCGTCATGGTGAAAGCTATCGATCAGGCCGGTAATGAGGATGAAAATGCTATCTACCTGTCCGTAATCCCGGATGATATAACCGATCCCACATGGCCCCAGTTGGTAGGTTCTTTTGATACTGAAGGAAACGCGCGGGAGGTAAAGGCGGACCCTGTTAATCAAAGAGTTTTTGTAGCGGACTCAAACGGCGGCCTTCTGATTATCGATATCAGCGATCCGATTGAACCGGTTCTGGTTGACACTGTGGAAGGGACCGATGTGTTTGGTGTCGATTATGACGGCGTTTACGTTTACGCAGCATATGCACCCGGCTTGATGATTATCGACCCGGATGCAGTGGAAGGAGCTGAAATTGTAGCGACAGTCGATTTCCCGGATGCTCTCGATCTGTGCGTGGCAGGAAACTGGGTTTATATAACCAACGAAGGCACTTCGCTGCTGCCGGTAGATATAACCGATCCTCTTAATCCAGTGGCTTATGGTCCGGTAGTATCAGGAAATTATGGTTACGCCCTTCAGGTGCATAATGGATTCCTGTATATCGCGACATGGAGCCAGACAAGGATTTTCGATTTAACGGATCCAGCGGTTCCGGTAGAGATCGCAAATATCGGTGCATCGCAAGGTCATGACGTGCTTGCGATCGATGACCGGCTGTACTGCACAATCTGGAACAACAGGAAAGTTTCAATATTCGATATCAATGACCCATTAACTGAAGTACCTTTCCTGGGTGAAAGGGTTTCCAATTCAGGATACCGGGGAGCAGGTTCAGTTATGTTCAATGGTTACCTGTATTTCGGTACGGAGTCGTGGGGGATCGAGGTTCTGGATGTCACGGATCCGGAGAATATTTTCGAGGTGGGGCAGATCCATACAAACGGCCCTGATGGAATGGACACGGATGGGATTTTTATATACACAGCCGAAAGAGGCCACGGCCTGAAAATTTTCCTATAACCCCCTATGTAACATGTGCATCCCGCGCATGATTACCCGTTGCATTGATGTCCCCGTCGATGTATAAACATACTAATGAAACTCTCTTTAAAAAGAGATCAGCAATTCGATGAGAATCAGCTTTATTACCAGTGGCTTCATACCCGGTCTGCCAGGCCGCTTAAGAGTACCCGTTATTTTGTAATATCACTCTGGATACTGGCATTCATTTTCTTTTTAACAATTGACTTGTATTCCTACTCGTTTAATTATTTCACTGATGTTGTTGTACCCCTGGCACTTTTCGGTATTCCTGTAATATTCACATTGTGGGAATTTCTATACTTCCTGCCAAGGGCAATTGTCGACGATACCAGCACAGACCAATTGGGATTTATCTTCTCTTCACCGGTCTCAACAGACGATATAGTCAGTGGACTCAGAAAATTCTTCATCCGTATAAATCTCTTAAAATTAGCGCCCCCAATCGTAGCAATCATACTGGTGTACTTAAAGTCATCTCCCACCGGTATTGAATTAAACGATATTATAACACCCGGCATGACAATTCTGTGTTCGATCGCGGTGTGGTGGTTTATTGTGGAAACAGGAATATTCACAGCGGCCATGCCGAGGGCGATTTCCGTAACCGGTGCAATGGTCCTGTTATGGGTGGTTCCAATCCTTGTCGGATTTTTCTGGGGTGGACATAGCATTGCATGGTTTGGGTGGGAGTATTTTTTGAATGTTGAATATTCTGATACCTGGACTTCCGAGAGTGGAGATTTGGATGAATGGCTAAGAATTCACACCCTTCGGACATTATGGTTCTCAGTTCACTATATAGTACTCCTACTGATCCCCACCCTGTATCTCTTCTTCAATTCAAGACGGCATATGGAATTTCGACGGCGGGGGAGATGGCAGTAATCAAATATCAATCAACCGGTCATCTTCTGTGGTTTCCATCACGGTAATTTTTCTTGAGTACGATTCATATTTCTCCATGGTATTAAAATCTCCAGTTTCATCCGCGATTTTCAGGATTCCATCGAGATGTTTCCTTGCTGCTGCGATATTTTCATCCCTGATTAATTCATCCAAATCACGGTCCTGGAACTGCCCGTCGTTGTTGCTGGGCTCAATGCTGAAGGGTGAAAACTCTCCCTGTGATTTCATTTCTTCGATTTTCTTCCGCTCGATATAAATTGGTGACGAAATTTTTTCAATGAGGTTCTTCTTTTGAAAACGTTGAGCGGCTAATTTAAGGGAATCGAGGTTAAAGAAGATGTAGAAGATGAAACCATAGAGCCCGGTGAAGAAAATTAAAGCAGCCCATCCGATCCCGCTTCGTCCGTTAAGGCGCTGATCATGGTAGACAAGCATGGCAAGCGCTATGTGCAGGACTAAAGATATATTGGGTGATATGAATCCAATCATGGTACTTTCCCTAATACTCCTAAGATTACCAGATTAATCATAAGTTGCAAAACACCCGGCAATTACCGGGTGTATTTCTGGCGGAGAGGGTGGGATTCGAACCCACGGGACCGGTAAACCGGCCCACTTGATTTCGAGTCAAGCGCGATCAACCAAACTCTGCCACCTCTCCAGATCAATAGTATTTTTTCATCTACTGTTATTAATGTTGCTGTTGCTATGTCCCTCGATTCCAATATCCTCAAGCGAGGTCGAAATGTAATGCTCATTCATATGGTAGAAGATCGGTTTCTCAGTCTGAAGGAGGTGCACAAGGATATAAAGCTCCTCCGGGCTTTCGACCTTCTCTTCGTGTATCGCACCCATATTGTCTTTCAGCCAGAGCCATCCGAAATGCTCATCGAGGTCCCATTTGGCGCCGTACTGAACGATTTCCCTTATTTCGTCCACTTTTTATTCCCCTTCGTGTTCGTACGTGGTCATGTAGTTCTGGATAGTGTCGACCACCTGGGAAATTGATAAAAGCTATATTATTTTTAAAAGTTCAGTGGTGCCCTCACCAGGACTCGAACCTGGATCGCCGGTTTAGGAGACCGAAGCTCTATCCCTTGAGCTATGAGGGCACGCTGGTCTGAGTATTCTCGAAAATAAAAAGCTGGTGCGCTCGCCGGGATTCGAACCCGGATCGTCGGCTCCGCAGGCCGATACTCTATCCATTGAGCTACGAGCGCATGTATTTCATATCTGGCGCACCCACCGGGATTCGAACCCGGATCGCCGGTTCCGGAGACCGATACTCTATCCATTGAGCTATGGGTGCACGGTCAAACGCCCCGACGTCCTAAGGGGGCAATGGAATATACCAGATTGAGGGGGATTTGCGCAAGTGGGGAGCACCAACAAGCTCATTCGACTAACGTCGAACTTCGCATGTTGGCGGCACCCATATGAAATCACACATTACAGGTTTGGCGCAGGTAGATTTGCCTAAAAATAAAAAAGCCGACAGGATGGGACTGTCGGCATTTTATATTCAATTTTTAAAAGAATTTACTCTTCTTCCAGATTTACCTGGTACGCCTGGTTGTCGTATACGAATATCACCTGTTCGCCTACTGATAAGAATTCGGCCAGGTCGGGTATGTCGTTTATCAGATCGAAATACTCATCTGACAGGTATGTGATCTGGACCGGCTCGAAATCGTCCTCGTTGTACTCGGAATCGACCCAGTACAGTTCGGTGTTCTGGTAGAACGTCTTGCCGCCCTGGTTCTGTACAAACTGCTGGACGACCTGCTCGTTTTCGTAATTATCTCCATATTCCATGCCCTGAATTCCAAGGCTTTGCTGTTGAGCGGATGGAGCAGGGGCAGCATCAACATTGCCACCGCCACCAAAACCACCGCCACCGGCTCCTCCACCGAAGCCCTGGGAGCGCATGGCATTGAAGAAGCCTTCGTTCTGGACCGCGTCCATGTCCCAGCCTTCGCTGAGTACCTGGTCTTCAGTTACGAGCATGCTTGTGTATGGCGTGACAATTCCGTACCGCTGCGAGTGGCCTATTATTTCATCAACAATTTCCTGGTTTTCACCATAGATTCGAATTTCGTTCAGGAGATACCCCACACGCCGGGTCGCCCAGTGTCGCGCGATGAAATCATTATTGTGATTACGCTTGAATTTTACTGGCCATGAAAATGTGACTCTCTCGCTACCCAGCATTCCGGTCATGCGGATAGTCGCGTTGCCTTCGCCGTTGTATCGTCCGGTTAAAAGGATCTGGCTGCCGAGAAAAAGGTCCGGAATAATCGCTGGGAGCATGTCATATATGCGTGTGCCGTTGATTTCGATCTCGATGTCGGTCAGTACCGGTGATTTAATTTTTGAATAAAATTCCGAGAGAGGAAGCTCAAGGTCTTCATATGGGCCCACGGATGAAGTATAGCCGCCATTTTCACGCGCAAGGCGGTCGATGAAAGGATAGTCGACATCGTCCCCTACCCCGAAACAGAAAAGCCGCGCGTTAAGGTTTTGATTCCGGTTTTTCATGTTCTCTACAAGCCAGGCGGTGTTGGTGTTCCCGACAGTGGGAAGCCCGTCGGTGAGGAAGATGATATACAAGGGACGGCCGGTGTCGGAGTTGAGAGTACATGCTGCATTCAGCACACCTTCGATATTTGTGCTTCCGCCGGCTGAGATACCATCGATGTGATCCTTGACATCGGAGATATTGCCCCGAGTCGCGTTTTTCCAGCCTTCGAAGTACGGGTAGACATCGGTAGCGAATGTAATCAGGCTGAAGCGGTCATCCGAGTTAAGATTCTGGAATATAAAGTGAGTGGCATCCTTAGCCTGTTCAATTTTATTCCCCGACATCGAACCGGATGTATCGAGAACGAAGATGAAATCTTTCGCGACAACGTCAATGCCCGATTCGTTGTATTCCGGCGCGATCATGGCGAGGAAATGCCCTTCATCGCCTGAGGATGATTCCGTAAGCAGGTTCAGGCCGATAGCGCCATCGGGACGGCTGATGTAGAGAATAAAATCTCCCTCGGGACGGTGCCATCCTTTTTCAAGGCTGACGACCGCGTCACGCGAGCCGTTCCGGTTAATGTCGATATCGTGAGTGGGTGAGTAAATTGACCCAAGTGCATCAGGAGAATCGATTCGTACGGTTATCGCGAGTGAGTTGATAGCGTCGATCGAGTAACCGTCCAGGCTGAGTGGAAGGTTCATACTTATGAGGTTATTTTCGATCGGCAGGAGCCAGTCGAAATAGATATCCACCTGTTTAGTGCCGTTGGCGGGGATGGGATATATATGGGCACGGATTAACCCGTCGCCTACATATTCCAGGAGTCCCGGGTCGCGCATCGTTGCAACGATGTTTTGGTAGATACGGTTTGCTTCGACCGCTCCCATTGTTTCAGATGAAAGCTCCCGTCCGTCCATCCACAGCGCGAAATCGGAGATATCGGCATTTTGTGGAAGGGGGAACATGTAGATGCCCTCGAGGTCGGTCCATGTGTTGTTGCGAAAGATCTGTGTGATTTTGACATGAGCGAACTGGTCGTCGAGGTCGATCTCGATACTTTCGCTTTCGAGAGTTATTGGTTGGGTTGGTGCGAACGGTTCGGGAGTCCAGGAAGCTATTTGATCGTTAGAGATGATCATGCCCTGCGCAAACGCTGTTGTTGTTAGTGAGAGGAAAATGGTTAGTGTTGTTGTAAGGATTACAAACTGTCTGGTTGTCATACTGATGGTGACCCTCCTTAAGGAAATTAGCGGATAAATAAGAACGCTTGCCTTTTTTAACGCCGTACTTTTGGAGTACAGGAGGGGCGATTAGGTTCAGTGGAGAAGCGGCTAATAGGGAAAAGTTTGGACATCGACTCCCCTTGCCTCAAGGATCGGAATCTGTTCGTAGATAGCGGTATAGCTGAGAGGATTACAGGAGAGATTTACAAGATCAGGTATATATGAAGGATTAAATCCATTTCCCAATCCGGGATTATCAATCAAACCGGTCAGATCCGCTATCTGGTTATATTGCAGATAGAGACTGTTGAGATTGATCAGGTATTTCAAGGGTTCAATATCCACAATATTATTATCACTAAGGCTTAATGAGCGGAGCTTAGTGAGGGTTTCCAGAGGCTCAAGATTGGAAATATTATTCGAGGTAAGCCTGGCGATCTCTAAATTGGTCAGGTGACGAAGTGGTGAAATATCGCTTAACTCATTCCTGTACACAGTGATGCCGGTCAGTTTTATTAATTTTCCCAGGGGTGTAATATCTCTTATCCCGCAACCGGTTAGAACTAATTTATCGAGATTTCGAATCTCACCGATTGGATTAATATTGATGTCAGCGCACTCTGATATACGGAGTCTTAATAAATATGGCAGGCTCTGAAGCGGGCCTAAATTAACACCATCGGAATGGTAAATTTGTAGTTCTTCAAGAAAAACACAGTTCTGGATTCCCTGAATGTTTGTTATATATCTAAGATGAAGTTCGATAACAAGGGCAAGATCGCTGAGAAGGAGATCACCGGTTGGTTTATCGATTTCATACCGGATTGCACTCTCAACTTTCGGATCAGGGATATGTACAACCGCAATTTCTACGGCACCTTTCCCTGAACATCCAGTGGTTACGAAAAGTGAAATAAGTACTGCTAACAAAATTGATCGGGGTTTCATTTCATGGCCTCCCAGCGGTTGAAATGTTGTATTGAATCGATACAACAAACTGTATGATAAACATATTTATGATTTAGTTCATTTGTGTGAAATTCTTTTGCCAGGAATAATTCATTTAAACCTTTTCCCAATGATGTGAGTCTCATACCCGGATGAGGTGTCGATAATAATAAATGTATCACACGGGACCCTTTTATCATATGTCAGGGACCCCGGAAACAGTTGTGGATAAGTGATGAACCATATCTGTTGCCCTTGAGCTTACGGGGTGATAGAGTTATTCGAATCATCCTCTGGACAGGACGTTTATGGATCAAGAAACTTTCGCATTAGGAAACTGGTGGACCCAGGGCGGAGCGGTGATGTATCTGCTTGCGGTCTACTCAATACTCGGACTTGCGGTACTGATAGAAAAACTCGCGTTTCTCAGGAAAATATCCGCAAGTGAGATCGAATCCGCGAGGAAGGCGGCGGATGACGCGCTTGCCGGGAACCTGGAACCACCATCGGGCGATGGCCCTGTAGCGGTGATCATCGCGAGGCTCAACAGGCTCGCGAGTGATGGTATGACTACCGATGCTCTTGTCCGGGCTGCGGAGAGGGAGGTCGCTCGCTTGGAGGACCTTGCAATGCGCGGGATGATCTGGCTTGCGATTATCGGCAATACGGCACCGTTTGTGGGATTGTTCGGTACTGTAATCGGAATAATCCGGGCGTTTCATGGCCTGTCAAGGCAGGGACTGCTCGCGGATCCATCGCAGAATTCGGAACTGATCCGTGGAATTGCCGAGGCTTTAGTTGCCACCGCGACCGGGTTACTTGTCGCTGTGCCGGCGGTAATCGCCTACAACTATCTTCTAAGGGAGATAAGGTCGAGGACAACTCGTATCGACCTCGCTTGCGCGGATTACGCCGACGCGATCGGAAACGGAAAGGAGACCGGATAGTGCGCCGCAGACGGTCGGAAGAACAGCCTGTAAGCGATATCAACATTACGCCCTTGACCGACGTGATGCTGGTCCTTCTGATTATTTTCATGATTTCATCTCCGATCCTCATGGCGAAAGGCCTCGAGGTTCATCTCCCCCAGGTCGAAGGGGCGCAACAGCTTCTCGAAGAGGATCATGTTCTCTACATGGCTGCCGACGGTGGGCTTCAGCTCGACGGGAATGTATATTCTTCGGATGAATTACAGCGGAAATTTAATGAGATGGTTGCCTCGGCCGATGAAGAAGGCGAAGTAATCAACCTGTTCATGCATGGAGACAGGTCGGTCACTTATGAAAACCTGACCTTTGTTATGAACCTGGCGACCACTGCGGGTATTGAGAAAATAAGCCTTGTACAGGATGTTATTGAGACTGTAGGTGAATTGCCACCGCCCGAATAATGAACAATAATCGGGATTTCGCATCCAAATATTGAGTGAAATTTGTTATGGATCAAAGCGACAATCAGCCACTCTCGATAGATGAATGGAACGGTTCGTACTCGAAAAGGCTGGCACCCTGCCTTGGGATTTCCGTGGTTCTGCATGGGATATTGATAGGTGTCCTGTTCGTAATGAGCCTGATGGACGCAGGCGGTAGTGGACTGATAGTGACTCAATTCGATCCCGGTGTACCGGGAGCCGGGATGGGTTCATCGCCCCTGGTCGCGGGGTTTGACGCTCTCGATCGGATGAAGATTTTCAGAATCGATTTTTTCAGGGAAATTATTCCCTGGTCCCCTCCCCCACCTCCTGAGCCTGAAATAATGGAGGAAGAGCCCAAGGAATTATTAATTGAGGAACCTGAGATCATAGAACCTGAGATCGAGGATGAACCGGTCATTGAAGAAGAGGTAATTGAAGAACCTCTTGTCGTGGATGATAGTGGTGCAGCTCCGTTAATTGGCGATCCAAGGGAGTTGATCGGCGGCTTTAATTCGCCAGTTGACGATAACGACCTTCTTGTTACGCCACCCGGAATCGTGAGAAACATCCCCAGGATTCCGTCCGATGATGAAATTCTCCCGGATTCACTTTACCTTTATGAAACAGGCGGAGATGGGTTCGGAGGTTTGAATGTTCTGTCGCTGCCCGAATGGGAGCTTCCGGGACTGGAAAACCTGGCCTGGAAGAACGAATATTTCCTGAATAATTACACGATTTATCTTGTTGGCGATATTTCCAGGCGTCATGGCTATGATGAACTTCTTGCGTGGAATTATGTCATCCGGATGCTTTTAACGAATCCGCAGGCAGCATTCCCCCCGAACGTCGTGACAGTTGGAGTAGCGATGGAGAATCCGTACGCATTCAATAACACGCGTATTTTGAATTTACTCACCGTTGCATCGGAGGATGAAAATGCAATTGGGGTGATGATCGCCGATTCGGACGGATTATTCGCGAAATCGCTCGGGTACAGTGAACTCGTACAGCCGTTCGTGGTGTTTGTTGATAATAATGGGTTTGTGCGGTTGATCATGCAGGGACGGGTAAAGGATATCAGCAACGAGAGTATGGATTCGACGATGGCTGTGATAGCGGAGATGTGGCAGTGGGATGAAACTGAGATGGGAATTCTCCCCACCGTGGTTATGCTTCTGATTAATCTCCTTAGCGACCAGGCGTACGATCCGGAGGAGAGGATGGTAGCGCCAGCGGAAAGTGCTTATGAGATCGCACCGACATGGGGATATCCGGAGTTTGTACCGGAGACGACTTACATGCGCCCGGACGATGAGGACTACGTACATTTTTGAGTAATTCCCCCACTAAAATTATATTTGAAGAAAAAGCAGCCCGAAGGCTACAGGCACTTTTTCAGGCATGCTATGATTCTCTAAAGTTATGGTTCACCTGAGAGTGCTAATTATACTGTTTGCAGGACTTATCGTTCCGGGTCTGTTAATTGGATCAGCAGAGGCCGAGGATGGTGGGCAGATTCAGCCCGCAGCGATAATTACACCTCCCACGGTCGAAGATGAGACAATATATTTTTTCTCCTGGCCGGATACTCTCTACGCTTTCGATGAATCGGAAAATGAGCTTAAGTGGTCTTCGAAACTCGATCCCCTCGCAGGTGATATTGATCCCTCGGCACTACCGGCTCCAGCACCTTACCCGATACGAAGTTATGTACTCCTGCATATCGGGAGGCAGTTATGGGGAATCTCGAAGGTGGACGGGAGGCCTGTATGGAGTGTGGATGGATTACGGGAAGCATCCGATCATACGGCAAATCGCGATGCCAACCACCTTCCGGGATTTTATGCAGTAGACAAAGGCACATTTGATTTCGTTCTGACATTTGAACAGGATGCAACAAGCTCGGAATGGTTCCTGAGACGAAGGCTTCTCGGGGATGGGAGCCTGGAATGGGAGATGGATCTGAATGGTAACCCGAGAGGCTGGTGGTATAACAGGGATGGTTTATGGATCTCGTATGAAAGGAGTGATCTCGGGTCCGGTATGGTCATGCGAGTCGATCCCGACACCGGGACGGAAATCTGGAGTTCGGACATAATAGCCGGGGATGGTTACAGGTCTGCCTTTATCGGTACCGGTCGAATTTTCCTTATGGTAAGGGCGGTTAATGGCGAGTTTTGGATTCGAGCATATAATCTGGAATCCGGAGAGTTATTCAGGACCATTGATTATGAGGCCGATGAACTAATAGATGTTTTGCAATCGGGGGATAAACTCGCGTTCATGCATCGCCAGGGATCAGAGGAACAAAGGCTTGTCAGGTTTTTGCTTTATTACAGTTCGCTGAACCCGATCCGTGCCCAGACGATACGCGAGTCCAGGCTCGATCAAGCGTTCTCAAGACCGGTTATAGAAGGAAACCTTCTTTTGTATGGCGGGAAAAGCTACTCTGTGTTCGATGGTAACACGGTTTGGAGCAAGATCGAGCAGATGTCACTCGTTGAGTGTGTATCGGATGACTACAATATATACATCTGGGATGAATCCGGGAGATTAATAAGCTGGGATATCCTTACCGGTGCGGAAAAATGGAACACACCGTTCAACGTGCTCCCTGAGGACACCGGAACGGAATCGAATTTCAGCGGCGCATCGTTGACACTTATTGGGGATCGATTATTTGCCGCGACACCCCTGGGCGAATTGATCCGCATTGATAAGGAAACCGGTGAACCGCATCCGGGAATCATTAAAATCTCGATAACCGAAGTGATACGAAGTAGCGAAGCTGAAAATGGTTCAGTGAATAACAGGAACGGCGGCTTTATCTGGATATGGATTCTCCTGGTCTTTGCCGCCGGATTCATAATTATATGGCTGTTCAAGTCAAAACCGAAGACCTCAAGACAGTAATCTAATGATTGAAGACAGGAACACAGGTCGAGGGGCGGAAATATCGGAGGCGACTGTGGGTCCGAAAAGCACTCCTGCCCTATTGCTGGTCGTATTTTTAAGCGGTTACCTTGTAATGGCGCTTGAAATACTTGCGTTCCGGATAGTCCAGATTTTTTTTGGAACGGCAATTTATTCGACCGGTGCGGTGCTTGGGATCGTGCTTTCGGCCCTGACGCTTGGATACTGGCTTGGAGGGACACTATCGACGAGGTTTAATCCGACGAGAATTCAGGCTGGAGCCCTGGTAATCGCGGGTTTGTGGATTTTTGTGATGGCGGGTATCCCAAGTAATACGGTGGATATCTTCCAGGTCAGGGAAAATCCCCGTGAAGAGGTGATGTACTCAATTCAACCTCCGTGGAAAACCGTGCCGAACTGGATTCTCGATAATCCGGTGAATGACTCGATAGAATTCCGGATCAGGTGGGATCCACTCGCGGGTTCATTGATCTTATTCGCGATACCGAGTTTCCTGTTGGCGATGGTCGGTCCGTGCGCGATTCAGGCATTAACGAGGCAAGCCAGGGAAGCGGGACGTGTGTCGGGCTGGGTTTTCGCGCTTGGGAGCCTTGGAAGCATAGCGGGGGTCCTGGTTACAAGTTTCTGGTTGATCGCACTATTCGGTCTGGGGACAAATTTGAGGTTGATAGGGCTGGTGGCTATGGTAATATCTGTGATAGCCGTATCGGTGAAAATTAGAAAAAACTAAGGGGAGATTCCCATGATAAAACCAATAGATACCGAAAGAAATAATCCTGGATTTTACATTTATTTTGGATATCCCGTCATTTCACTTCTTTTTCTACTGCTGTTGATAATGCCTGCTTCCGGGCAGGAAGGGAACACCCCGGAAATTCTTCCACGGCTTCAGGAGGGAATACAAATTACGGACTGGCATGTTGTGGGGCCGTTTCATTCGGGTCCGAGGGAACCCCTGGCGAATCCGCTTGCCGGGACGTTTAATTATGAGACAGGGATCGTTGATCTGGATGCCAGATATCCTTCCATCTATGAATTCGGTGGACGTGTGAGCTGGCAGGAACAATCGGTCGATGAGGATGGGAATCTTGTTTTTGCTTTCGATAATCCTGACTGGGATAAACTCAATGATGAATGGGGTGTGAGCGGGATATATTATGTGGGTGGAGCGTACTCTTCATTCGAGTGTGAAGAGAAATGCGAGGCATTGATCAACGCGCATGGGATTGGGAGTTTTTATATAAATGGACGACGGTATTCGGGCGATCCATACGGGCACAGGCTGATACAGACTCCTGTTGTGCTTGATGAGGGTACGAATCATGTATTTTTCATGACAGGTGGATTTGCCGGTAACGATACTGTGAAATTCGAGGTCCTCCCTGCGCCTGAGACTGAATTGATAATTTTAGACCGGGATATTTTAGTAGCGGATATTGTCAGGGGTGAAGACTACGGGGCATTGGCAGGTGTCCCGGTACTGAATACGACCAATCGGTGGATACGGGACATTACAATTGTAGGCGGTAATTCAACACCTGGAGATAATATCACGTATGAAGTTGGACCAATCGCACCGCTTTGTATTGAAAATACACCGATAAGTGTTGCTCTAAATGAGGAAAGCTCAACCACGGAAGAAGATACATTTGAAATCCCGTTTACGCTTACATGGGGAGATAACAGTCTGGAATTTACTCACCCGGCAAGGGTAAGAAATCCTGAGGACTCCAGGATCGTTACATTCACCAGTAGTAATGATTACAGCACACAAAAATATGCAATCCGATACCCCATTAACTACGATCCTGAACAACAATACTCTTTAATTATCACAACTCACGGTGCTAGTGTTGAATGCGAGGGGCAGGTAGACGCGTTTGAATCAAAGGACTGGGCGTTTGTGGTAGCGCCAACAAACCGAAGGAGATTCGGTTTTGACTGGCAGGACTGGGGACGATTAGACGCGATAGAAATTTTGGATCGTGTCATGGAAGAGTATCCAATCGATCCTGACCGGGTTTATTTAATTGGTCATTCGATGGGCGGCCATGGCGCATGGCATATCGGAACGACGCATGCCGACAGATTTGCAGCGATTGTGCCATCGGCCGGATGGGCGTCGTTCCAGCTTTATATGCCGTGGTTCCTTCGGGCAGATGAATTATATGCCGATCCCAACCTGACAAGGATTTTCGAACAGTGTACAAATCCTGACAGAACGGAAAGATTGCTTCCCAATTTGAGGAATGTTCCGGTTCTCGCGGTTCATGGGGGGGATGATAACGACGTCCCACCTACCCATGCACGCCTTCTTATCGGGACTCTTGAAAGGATGGGATACGATGCCCGTCTATGGGAGGAATCCGGACAGGGCCACTGGTGGGACGCGCATCCGGGAATTCCGGGAGCTGATTGTGTGGATGGCTTGAGGATACGGTCATTCTGTCATGAGAGGGTCCGCGATCCATATCCGAGGCATGTGACATTTGTCAGTTATGATCTTGCGAATAATAACAGTATGTACTGGCTCACGGTGATGGCGGATATTAGACCAATTGGACGGATTTTTGCTGATGTGGAGTTCAAACAGGATGGTTCTTTAATTATTACTACTGAAAATGTCAGAAGGTTCCATATAATTCTTTCTGAAGATTCTGGTTTTGAAATTCCAGATACAATTATTATTAATGGAAAAGAGCCTTTCTTTTTAGAAGATTTGGACAACTCTGAACATTTAGGTTTAGAACTTACTTACGATGGTATGTGGATTCCATACTGGACGTCTTATCCACCCCGACCCTGGATGTTTCGTAGAGTAACGAATATGCGCGGTCCTATAAAGCGTGCCTATTTCAAGCCATTTGTAATCGTTGCTGGACAGAGTGGTACCCTGGAGCAAAACGAACTCAATATGGAAATCGCAAGGAATCTCGCCCAGAGATGGTGGTATCGTGCGAATGGGACCACCATGATTTTCACCGATACTGAATTACCAGACTGGATTCTGGATAGTGGGACCACCATAATTTTCACCGATACTGAATTACCAGACTGGATGCTGGATAGTGGAGCCAATTTAATACTGATCGGAGGTCCAGATTCAAATACGAGGAGTGCTGAGTATGCAAATATGTTCCCATTTCAAATGGAAGTTGATGGAATCTGGATGGGAGACGAATTCATTGAAGGTGAAGACCTGGCATGCCAGTTTGTATTCCCCAGGCCGGAGACGTCACAAGCGCTGGTCCACTGCATCTGGGGTAACTCGCTTGAAGGCATGCGGCTCTCAGGTAGCCTTACATGCCTGTACTCTGGCAGCAATCTGCCGGATTTTCTGGTCTATGATGACGATGTTCGTTTAATGGGATACGCGGGAGTACGTGCTGCGGGATTCTTCGATATCGGGTGGGGACTGGGCATGGATCCGGACTCTTATTACGTCAGGAGGTAAGAATACAGGGAACGAGTTTATTTTGAAATTTCAATTAAGACCAATCCTGTTAAATAAAAATTGATTGGACATATTTAGAATTTAGGGGGACACCTGCTTTTCGACGGGCGAAAAGAGGTGTCCCCGATCTTGTATCAATATTTAATTAATAGGATTGGTCTTAATACTCAAGAGTATGTTCACCACCGCTTGTTAGAACCAGGATTATTCCATCGTTGAACCCATCCAGTGCACCATAAATCCACGCCTTAGAGCTTAACTGGTAGTAAGGAAAAGTTGGCATATATCCCTCTTCTCCCCCACCCATCGTTTCAGGATTGGAATAAAGGACACGAACATTAAAATCAGGATGACTGATATCCAGGAAAGGATTTGTTGGATCCTGGTAATATTCATCCGCGACTATACCAAACTCGGTACTATTAAATGTTGCAGCTTCCAGTCCCTGCTTTGAAGTCAGGCGGATTATGTCCAGGCCCTCGCCTTTTAATGAACCATAAGCACCCAGCATATATTTGTTGATTTTAAAATATGGCCAACCCCAGATAAGCCTGTATTTTGCGCCATCAAGGTTATCAGGGTCCTCGAGGAAAAAATCTCCACCGGAACGATAGAAGAATTCACCAGGCCACCAGTTTTTTCGACCGTCCAGGCCACCCATGCAATAGAATGAGTTTGAGCGGCCCTCACAGACCACGCCAATACCGGAATCGGGGTCGGAAAGCATTGTATTTGCATAATTAGTAGTGTTGCCGTCAATATCGAACAGATAACGTGGATCATCGAGGCAGTTTCCCATGATATCCCCGTTCAAACCGAACCTTAGATCGCCGGCTCCAGGTGTAGCATCAGCGCCGGTAAGTGCAACAACTTTCCGCAGGGCTGAACTGGAACTGAGGAAAGGATTCGATGGGTATGAGCCAAGGTAACCGTTTTCAAGAAGCGGATCCAGTGGAGGCCTGTCGTCCGGATCGACATCCGTAATCACCCTGCAACCATTTTCTTCATTCCACCCTTCAGGATCTCCACCGAATATATATGCCGGGTATTCACCTGAGTGGTCTGCCGCATACCTTTCCAGGGCTTCATAAATCTCATGCAGGTTCGCCTTAACCTCACTTTCCCTTGCCTTGTCCATTGATGTTAACCCGCTGGTACATGCGGAAGAGAGCAGTAAGGAAAATACCAAGATTGAAAGAGTCAATTCGAAGAATGGATACCCTCGTTGGTCGTAAATGGACAGACTGCACCTCCTAACTAACTTTATGTAAGAATAACATATTTAATGGGTATTTTGGGCAGTAAAAAGTCCCACTGAATTGCATCAATGGGACTCATAATTTTGTATTTAACATTCGAAGCTGGAAGTCATTCATCCTCATCAGCATCGAGAACCGCAAGGACTTTGATGGGTTCAACGATCTCCTTTGTCACATGGATATTCTTTAAACGTGCCATTGAGGATCGAGTCAGCTTTGTACCCTGGACAATGATAGTAGATCCTGATTTTGTTGGCAGGTCGATTGAAAGGATCATACCAAGCTCAAGTTCATCAAACATGACAAATTTTTCCTGGTAGACCCGTACACTGGAAGTAAACGCTTCAAGAATTTCAATATCGTAAAGCTCGGATCGTTGTTTTAATTGGTCGAAGGCCTGTTCGATTGAAGCTCCCGATGCAAGAAGTGTGTCAAAATCCAGTGCAATGTGGAGTGCTCTGGCAGCAAGCGGGATATCATTTCCCGATACATCATCGTTCGGGAAACCGGAACCGTCCAGGTTCTTGTTTTGATAAAGGATCATATCAGCGACATTTTCAAGCCTTGGAATGCCTGCGATCAGGTCATGCCCCAGTTGCGGATGCGTCTTGTACATCATTTCTTCCGTTTCATCGAGTGGTTCACCGCAGTAGACTTTATCGACAACATCGGCAGGGATGGTGACACAACCGATCTGTGAAAGCATGGTACCGACCTCGAATTCCCACGGAGCTTCAATGTCAAGTTTAAGTGCGAGCTTGCTCATGGTTCGCTCAACTCTCGAGGCGCGTCCGAAAGCAGCGGGGCTGACGAGTGTGAGAATATCGGTAAGGACCTCAATACTGCTCTTGAAGGTTTTTTCAAGAAGGTCCCGCTCGGCCTGAACCAGCTTGTAGTATTTAATACCTGAATTCAGGGTATCAATTAGCATCTCAGTAGGGCATGGCTTGGTTAAAAACTTGAATATTTCACCCTTATTAACCGCGTTGATAGCGACATCAAGAGCTGCCTGCCCTGTGAGTATCATCCGTACGCTGTCCGGGGCAGAATCCCGGGCTTTAGCAAGGAACTGGATCCCGTTCATAACCGGCATCTGGTAATCGGAAACGATCACCGCAAACGGCCCAAACTTGTCGATCGCTCTAAGGCCTTCTTCGGGACCAAGTGCGGTAGTAATTTCATAATTCCCCATTAATTTTCGTTTCAGCCCCGAAAGGATGCTGGGATTGTCATCAACAAATAGAATTTTATCCTTCATATTTACACGTCCTGGTCCTGTCTTCACCCGGCAATCACTTCGCCTCCGGTAAAGTTTTTAAAAAATATCGTCCTTACTTGGGATAAAAACGTCAACTGTATCGGGAACCTCACCGGACCTGGAGAAATTCCTTAACCGCTCTTTCAATACGAGAGAAACCGGCTGTCCTTTGGCGACAAGAAGCATTCCTCCCACTGATATAACATCTTCGGCCAGTTTCATCCCGCTAACAAGGTTCTTAATATTAATAGTTTCAATGACATAGTCGGTTTCACTCTTGACTATCTCCAGCATGATTTTAACGATATGCGGATCATATTCATTTGTGCGATTTTTTAAAGTCTGCACGGCCTGAAGGTTCGTTTTGCCTGAAGAATTAAGCGTATCGTAATCAAGCGCAATATGAAGAGCACGCGCACCAAGCGGAATTGCATCTTCCACCGGACCGGTCATGCTATTCTCATGCCGCTTAAAACTCTGCTCCTGCCACAAAATGATCTGAGCTACCCTGTTCAGCCTTGGAATGTTGACGATCAAATCATGCCCGGTTTTTGGATGTGCGGCAAACATACTGGTTTCCAGCCCGTTTAAAGCGGAGCCCTTGTAAATTTTATCAAGGACATTAGAAGGAAGGGTAATGCAGCCGATCTGTGACAACATCCCTGCCAGGATAAACTCCCATTTATCTTCCACATTAAGCTTATCAGCCATTTTGACCATGGTAGCCCGAACCCTGTTTGCCCTTCCGAAAGCAATGGGGCTGGTCAGGGAGAGAATTTCAATCATGACCTTGACACTGCCGCTGAGTGTTTTTTCGAGGAGTTCTTTTTCAGATTTAACCAAATGGTACTGCCGGATACCGTCTTTCAACACCTTAACGAGGGTCTCAGTGGGGCAAGGTTTGGTCAGAAACCTGAAAATATGCCCTTCATTGACCGCGTCAATGGATGTATCGAGATCGGCAAAGCCGGTTAACATCATACGGATTGTGTCAGGAGCGGTTACTCGCACATTTGACAGGAATTCCACACCATTCATTTCGGGCATCTGCATATCGGAAACAATGACTGAGAATGGCCCGTTATTTTTTACGGCCTCCAGCCCTTTCTCCGGGCCCAGGGCGGTAATTACCTGAAAATGATCCATCAAATTACGCTCGAATCCTGCCAGGATCTTAGGTTCATCATCAACAAAGAGGATCTTTTCAACCATTATTAATATCCTCCAACAGCTCTTCCCTGCAAGTCTTGAGCCAGACAGGCAGCCTGTCCACCAGACCAAGTTTCTCAAGGTATTCCATACATACACCGTCAATCAAATCCTCGTCAGTAGGTTCCAACTTGTGTGAATTCATAGCGAATACATTACTAACGTGAACTGCTGTCAGACAGTTGATCTTGCTCCCCGGGCTTTTCATGGGATCGTGATGGTAGGCGATTGCTTCTACTATTGAGTCGCTTAATCCCCATAAACCAAGAAGGTACGCGCCAACCTCAGCATGCGATGCACCGATGATATCGTATTCAACTTCATATGCGGACTTACCGGTGCGTGAAATTTCTTTAAGGATTTTATCGTAATCAGACTGAGCTTTTGAAGCCAGAACCAGTTTTCCAATGTCATGCAGCAAGCCCGCAGTCAGAGCTTCGTCGAGCATTTCCTTCCCGAAATTCTCAGCCCTGGCAATTTTCTCCGACAAGCCGGTAACCTTAATACTATGGTTCCAGAGGGCGTCAAGAATGTACTTCCTATCCTGGCTGATTTTAAATTGCGAAAAAGTATGCGTCATTAATGCAAGGTCTCTAACCACATTCATACCGAGGATCATTACGGCCTGTGAAGGATCGGAAATATGCCTGGCAACTCCAAAGAAAGCTGAATTGACCAACTGCAGGAGCTTGGCTGTCATACTCATGTCCTGGGAGACGATTTTCCCGACAGATTTTGCAGAAGCATCCGAGGATTCTATTTCTTCAATCAGTTTTTTGTAATAGTCCGGCAAGCTTGGAAGCGATTCCATTTCGGAAGTAATACGGGTCAGCCTTTCGTTATCAAGAAGGCTCCTTAACGCACATGCCCGAACAATGGTAGATTTTAAAGTGATTGCATTACAGGGTTTTGACAGGAACTGGTGTATTGGCCCGACTGATTTTATAAAATCCTTATTATCAACCTGGCCGGATAAAGCAATTCTCACAGTGGTGGGAAATTTATTTTTCACTTCGTCCAGGAGTTCGGATCCAGTCATGCCCGGCATCCGCATATCCGATATGATAACTTCATAAGGTTCGCTGGCCATTAACTCAAGCGCAGAATCACCACTTTCAGCGAAATTTATTTCCCAGTCATGCTGGATAGTCATCATCATACGCTGGATTCCACGCAGAACTTTAGGTTCATCGTCAACAAACAGAATCCTTTTTTTACTCACCTTCTTCTCCCTCCAGTTCATCCTCGTCAGATTTGAGTGGCAATCGAACAATGAAACTGCTGCCCTGGCCTTGTTCTGTCTCAAATGTAATCGAACCGCCATGTTTTTCAGTGATGACAGAGTGGGCAATCGACAGGCCCTGCCCGGTTCCCTTCCCTACGCCTTTTGTAGTAAAGAATGGATCGAAAATCCTGTCCTGGATTTTCACAGGGATGCCTGTCCCGGTGTCTTTGCATCGAATTTCAACCCAATCTCCATCCAATCTGGTGCTGATCTTAATTAATCCCTTCTCTGCAGATTTATCACCCAGATGTTTTCCAATCGCGTGTGCCGCATTGGTAATCAGGTTCAAAATGACCTGGTTGATTTCTCCCGGAATACAATTCACACCTGGAATTGAACTGTCAAGATCCGTTTCAAGCTCAGAAACATATTTCCATTCATTTCTCGCGATAGTAACGGTACTTTTGATGGCTTTGTTAATATCAATTGTCTTTTTCTCCCCCGAGCCCATATGGGAGAAGTCCTTCATGGCTTTAACAATTTCTACAACACGGTTGATGCCTTCAAGAGATTCCTTGATTGCATCATCCACCATTGTGGATATCTGCTCGATATTTGTTTCTTGGAGGGCTTCCTCAACAGTTTTAATCTTATCGGCTTTGATTTCACCGTCACGAACAGATTGGAATAAGTCACCATATTTCTTGGTCAGGTCCAGAATTTTCCCAATGCTGAATGAAAGGAATTCAGTATTATCGCCAACGTACTGCATGGGAGTATTAATCTCGTGCGCAATCCCAGCGGACAGTTGACCGATAGATTCAAGTTTTTGAGCCTGCCTGAGCTGCCTTTCAAGGCTTAACTGCTTTGTAACATCGCGTCCAATCGATACGTAATTAATAATAGCTCCGGATGGATCTTTAATCGGGAGAACGCTGACTTCTTCATCGTAAAGTTTGCCGTTTTTCTTTCTGTGTGCCAGCCGGCCCGACCAGGTGACACCGTGTTTCAATATACTTTGAATTTCTTTATCAAAAATTCCTTTATCCGTGCCATTGGCAAGAGTCCCATAATTTATACCGATAAATTCATCCGACTTATAACCGGTAACCAGCTCAAATGCCGGGTTAACATATTCAATGATCCCTTCCAGGTCAGTAATGATAATAATTTCAGCGGCCTGGTCGATTATCGACGCCAGTCTGGTATGTTCTTCAGCAACACGCTTCCTTTCAGTTATATCCCTGGCAACTGCGACGATATCAACTGAGTTATCATCTTCATCAACCATCCTGGTGCAGGACATAAAGGTGGGGAAGGTTGTTCCATCTTTTCTCGTATGCCAGATCTCACCCTCATAAGTAACATCATTCATTAAGTCAGCAAGCAATGGTTTAACTTCTTCATCAATCTGAGACCTGTTAAAATACCGGCTAAGGTGATCAGCAGACGGGTTCTTTTTGTCGTATCCATGCATGGTTTCCCATGCTGAATTTGTGTACGTAATATTTCCGTTAATATCACTGACAACGATCCCATCCAGGCTGTGTTCAACCGCCCGTTCAAGGATTTTCAGTCGATCCCGGGCTTGCTTGTACTGGATAGTTTCCCCAAGCCTTCCGGCTATTGCATCGATTAGGGTTCTCTCTTCCTCAAGGAATGGGCCTTCATCAATTTCGGGCATTTTATCGAGATAATAAACCTCAACGACCCCAATTATATTGTTCCCGGCAACGATGTCACTTTTAAGCGACCAATCTGTAGTCCGGAAACGGTTTGTTATATATTCACTGTCACCGTAAATAACCCGGGCGCACGTAATTTCCGGGTACTGCCACGATGAGGGTATTACTTCCACAATACCCTGGATCATTTCATTGAGTGAAATTCCCGGAAGCACCGCGAGATCTGATATACGATACATACAACGCAAAGCTCTGACATGCTGGTCGAGTACATGCATGTGATTACTGAGCGTACCGTTGTGGTCGCAGTCCTGATGGTTAATCATCTCAGCTTGTTCATAAAATTTATCGTTTGCATCAGACATGAAATTTCTCCCAATGAAAAATAGTATGATCCAGTGTCGAATAGTTGAGATTCTTATAGTGACTTCAGCTGTTCACAACATGTGACCCAGGGAAGATCGATTAATAGCTATTTAGAATTATTCCTTGTAAATCTTCTCGTCGATCAGGGTCTCCTGCACCAGGCGTCCATTTGGATCGAAGCAGAAGTACTTGAACTGTTTCTGGAATTCAAGGTCGACCATTTTCTGGCCGGTACGGTTCTTTTCGATCGTACAGATCACCCATCGCTTGAATTCGGTCATTTTGGACGGGTTATAGACTATGTTCGACTTGGAGATGATTTTCGATTTATCATTGAGAATAAGACAGATATCCGCCTCGTAGTCGATCGCCGATGAACCCCTAAGGTGATAAATATGCATTCGCTTAGCCTTCAGACCCTCACGGTCGGCGGCGACAACAGCAAACACCGGAATGTCGGTGCTCAGGGCAAGGTCCTTGAGACCCTGGGTGATGATTGTGATTTTCTCATCTTCGGTAGCTGGTTCCGGGAATACCGGGACTTTCTGAAGGTAATCAACAAACAGGATGACATTGCCGTATTGTGCTTTCGCTTCCAGGACCATTCTTCTCAAGGCCTGGATTGTGGTCTTGATGGAATTACCCTTTATGAAGAACAGCTTATCCTTGTAATCCTCAAGCCTGTCGAGGACCATTTTCCCACGGTGCGAATTTTTCAAAAGGTCAACAAATCCGACCTTACCTTCACGAGCCTTTTCAATTCCCTCAATAACATCCCGTTCGGTTAATCCCTGGTCGAAAGGAGTGGCGCCGACAGGGTTGATACTTTCGAGCGGAATAAGTCGTTTGAACAGGTATGGCGGGTCATGCTCATAGCAAACGTAAAGACAGTGAGCCTGTCCGGACATGGCGATATTTCTTGCTATTTGCACTGCCATAATGGTTTTACCGACACCCTGTGCTCCACCGATCAGGATTAGTTCTCTCGCAGCGGCACCTGATATTGCACGGTCAAGGACATCAAACCCGGTTTCATAGATTTTAAACAAAGATGCCTCGCCACGTTCTGTTTCCTGGTGAATGTTGTGCATGATTTCGGCGACGGATTCCGGGCGTTCCTCACCACCGCTAACAAAAGCCTGTGTGAGCTCCTCGCTAACAAAATTGATAACCGTTTGCGGATCGCGAGTTGAATCTTTCGACATCCCAAGAGCCATTTCCATGGTATGGCGGAATTTCTCCCGGACATGATAATCCCGCATCGCATGGACAAGCTGGGGAAATTCTTCCGCGTTTGTATCAGTGCCGGTCGCAAGTTCGGTCCAGTATTCCGACCCGCCGAATTTGTCCCAGTCATCGACTTCTTTCATCCGGCGTTGTATGGAACCCACATCGATATCTTCACTTGCCAGGAGGCAGTTGAAAGCGGCATGGACCACGAGCCTGTGTCTCGATGTAAAGGAACCGACAGCCGGACCAAATTCACGAAGCATCCTGACAAGATCAACGGATGGTTTTTTCAATAAAACGCCGATGAGTTCCCTTTCCAGGGTCAACTGATCGACGCCAACCGGTGCAACGGTACTGGGCTTATTGATCTCTTCAGCATTATTTTCAGTGATTTCATTCAAACCGACGGTATCCTTTCCGGCTTGATCTATACTATCAACCATTTATTAAACCTCCCGACAGAAGATAACAATTCTTGTCAAATTAATATCATGGGAAAATATGGGAAAGGTCACAAACGTAATAAAGGTAATTTAATAGGTATAAATAATGTTACAAAGTCACTCTTGTCCAAAAAAATTAAATTTGATCAAGTGGTTTAAAGAAAGATTTGTCCAACGTGCCCTCCCTGACGGGGCTGTTGAAAAAGTTATTAGACTGAAAAATCACAAGGGATCAAAACTTCCGATACCGCTCTCCATGCGGACGGGCCGTCCGCGGTACTGCAGGCCGGCGTCCTGCGCTACGGGATTTAGTACTTTATCAACAGCCCCTGACGGTCGGGCTTCTGTTATGCCATCCCAAAACGTGCCCTCCCTGACGGTCGGGCTACTGTTATATGCTGTTTCAAAAATACTCGGATTGTCGGGCCAGAACGAATCCGTAAACATTCAGAGCGCCAGCTTTCAGAATCGCGCGCGCACATTCATTCATGGTTGTACCGGTTGTCATCACATCGTCGATTACAAGGACATTTTTCCCGGATACCAGGCACCCATCAAACACACACATACTTTCATGAAGGTTTCTCTCACGGTCCTCCCTGCTTAACCTTGCCTGTGGCGGCGTCTCACGAATTTTGTAAAGGGTCCTCGGGAGTAATGGGATCGCAAATGATTTTGAGATTTGCTCAGATAATTCATCCGGAGGTGAAAATCCTCTGATACGGAGGGTGCCTGGATGCTGTGGAACTGGAATTATGAAATCGAGCGTTTCCCACCAGCCGGGAGCGTTGAGAACCGCCCAGTCTGTCATCAGGCCTGTAAAGATACTGGAAAGGTGCCTTTGATTATGGTACTTCCATCGGACGATCGCCCGGCTTAAAGGACCGGAATATTTAAAAGAGGCGATCGATTGTTTTGTGCGTGTGGGTCTGGTTCTGCAGTCAGAGCACAGACTTCCCCCTGCCCCGGTTCCAGGCAAGCCGGGTGAGCCGCACTTTTTGCAACTGCGATCGGAGTCAATCGGTTCAAGCATTGAATGGCACTCAGGACAGAATCCATGATGATCGATCCTGTCACATCCCGGACACCAGCCAGGAAAAACAAGGTTGAATACACCTGATATGAGGTCGGAGGCCAGGCTTGTTATTAAAAAATCATGCAACATGCAATCCTCTTATGATTCGCAAATAGAATAACCACCCAATACTAAACGAATGGAAACATGGAAACCTGACATAAATTTTTCAATTTTTGAGCATTATTATGCTGGCCAATGGAAGGATGTTACATCAGGGTTCAAGGTAAACATCGACCCAGATGCCTTCCCAGAGCCGCATTTTATCTTTTGCCGATTCCCCCGGCCATGCGATTTCAAGGAGGGTGAATGAATTAATAAGTGCAATGGGTTTTCCAGGCTCGCTGTCGAGATATGTGCGGTTAAGGCCCTTGATTTTACACGATGAGACCGTCAGCACAATTTTCTGTGGATTTTCCATCCAGCCGATTTTCTCGAGGAACTCCCGCGTGATGTTAGTCCAGGCATTCCCATAATGATCAATATGGGTAATTTTTCCTTTAACCCGCCCATTATCAAGTTCCGGTTTATCGATGTCGAGTGGGGTGAGGGTACCGAGTTTCGGTCCGATTGAATGAAAAGGCGTCCCATTTGCCAGGTGAGCGGCTACCGGAGCGAAAATATCCCGTCCATGGAATGTCGCGCTGATTTCAGGGAGCATGTATTTTGGGTTCTGGATTTCTACAGCTTCCCAGTAAACATTTTCAGCAATGATTTCGGTAAGGCATCCGTTGTCAGGAGCGATGAAGAACCTGTCATGGGCTTTCAGCAGGATGGCTTTCCGATCCGTCCCGACCTGGGGATCGACGACAATAACGAAGATGCTTCCTTTTGGGAAGAATTTCCAGGAACCTTTAAGAAATGCGGCTGTAACGAGAATATTGTGCTTTGGGACATTATTGCAGAGGTCAAGGACGTGAGCTTCCGGTGCGATATCCGCGACAACCCCTTTCATTTGTCCGATGTAGGGGTCTTCATCACCGAAATCGGTCATTAGTACAATGGTTTGGTGAGGATATGATTTATTGGTTTGATTGTCAGTCAATTCCCTCATCTCCCTGCGGCCTGTCGAGGAAATACATTCCCTCGCATTCCGTTTTTATAATTTTTTCATCACCATCGAGTGTGTATAGAATTCCCTTCGTTTTGGCCGCTCTCGATCCGAGGTTTTCAACCCATCCCTCGAGGTAAACAGTTTCGCCAACTTTCACTTCCTTTCGGAATTTAATGGACATCCTGGTTGTAATGGCCAGTTTGTTGGTTGTCATGATCGCGTACGCCATCACATCGTCGAGCACGGACGCCTGGAGTCCGCCATGGACTACGTTATCCCATCCCTGGTGCTCCGGACGGAAAACAAAAAGAGATTCAGCCCGTTTGTTTTCGTGATCCAGCTTAAATTCAAGGTGCAGGCCGATCGGGTTTGTGGATCCGCATACGAAACATCCATCGTCACGCCATTTCACCTTACGTCCTTCACGTGGAATTTCAGCTCTTTCTTTCATAGGCGGAAATCTTACCATAAACATACAAACCAACGGGGACCTTTGATTGAGGTAGTAGTGTCCTGGGTTTATTACAGGTCGACTTGATATGTCTTTCCAAGGTGTTTGATATCCTTCAGAAAATTCCTTCGACAGCTTGAATAATAAAGGTGAGTCCGGGAATCCTTCGAATCGCCGCAACCGAACCTGGGGATCGCCGGAAAGGTCCGGAGGGAGACAATTTTCGAAAGCTCCTGCTCGATTTTATTTTCTGAGATCAGATACCAGATTCTTGCTAGCTTGTGTCCGCGAGTGAGGTAATCAATATGCCAGTACAACTTCCCGATACCCAGGATGTGACGTGAGAGCCGTCCACGAAGGCCGTTCAGTGCGCTGCCGATGTAGTAATACCAACCTTTTTGGAGTTCAAACTCCCCAAGTTTACCGATTTTAATGCTTGAGCACCCTGTGCGATGAATTTCGAGAATATACGATCCTTTGAGGGACTTACTCATCGAGTGGATTTTAACTGGGAGAATCCTGTTCATGGCTTGGATTTGAAGTATACAGACAATTCATTGATGTGGCAGGCCGGCGTCCTGCGCTACGGATTGAATGCAGGCCGGCGTCCTGCGCTACGGATTGAATGCAGGCCGGCGTCCTGCGCTACGGATTGAATGCAGGCCGGCGTCCTGCGTTAAAGTCAGGCGCGTGATATAATAAATTTTTACAGGATAATAAAAGATGTCTGATTTAAACGAAAAACTTGATGGAATTCTGGCACGGTTTGCCGAGATTGAAAAATCGCTGCAGGACCCTTCGGTTACCCGCGATCCCGCCCGAATGAAGGAGCTCGGGATCGAGCACAAGGAACTTATGCCCGTGGTCGGGTTCATCAATGAGCTTAAAAATATTGAGACCGAAATTGAAGGCCTCGAGGAAATGCTCAATGAGAAGGGTGTTGAGGACGAATTGAAAAAACTGGCCGCGGATGAGCTCCCTGAAGTCCGCCTAAAACATGATGAAAAGCTTAATGAATTGAGGAGGGAACTCCTGCCGAGGGACCCCCGTGACCAGAAGGACGTAATAATAGAGATTCGGGCCGGGACAGGCGGAGATGAGGCCGCGATTTTCGCTGGAGACCTGTTCAGGATGTATTCAAGGTATGCAGAAAACAGGAATTGGAAAGCATTGATAATCAGTGAAAATCCACTTCCGATTGGAAACGGCTACAAGGAGATCATTATTGAAATCAAGGGCGACGGGGCATATTCAAGGCTGAAATTCGAGGGAGGCACCCATAGGGTCCAGCGTGTACCGAAAACCGAGTCGTCCGGGCGGATTCACACATCGGCGGCTACAGTTGCCGTGATGGTGATGCCCGACCCGGTTGAGGTCCAGATCGATGAGAAAGATTTAAGGATCGATACGTTCAGGGCATCATCTGCAGGCGGACAGCATGTGAACAAAACAGACTCCGCTGTCAGGCTTACTCACATGCCTACCGGGATCGTTGTTTCATCGCAGGATCAAAGATCGCAGCACCAGAACAAGGAAAAGGCAATGATGCTTCTGAGGGCATACATTCATGAGAGAATGGAAGCCGAACGCGCTGACAAGATTCGTGATGAAAGACGGAGCCAGGTTACCAGCGGCGACCGGTCAGCGAAAATCAGAACCTATAACTGGCCGCAAAGCCGTGTGACCGACCACAGGATCGGACTCGACCATGCGCTTATGAAAGTTGTGGAAGGTGACCTGGACCCGATTATCGACCGGCTCCAGTTGGCCCACGAAGCAGAACAACTTGCAGAAGTGACTTGATCTAACCCAAATGAAGACATGGAAATCCCCGCAACTCCTGGGCAATTTTTGAAAAACGTTACGGATTCTCTCGAAAAAGTAACCGGGGATCGTGATTCGGCACGCCAGGAAGCGCATTTGATCGCCGAACATGTGCTTGGCGTTGAAATATCGAATATTCTCGCTGGCATTGCATCCGTACCTACAAAAGAGCAAATTGGTGAAATGGTAAGGATTTTGCAACTTCGAGAGGAGCGGAAACCCCTGGCTCATATTCTCGGATATGCCTGGTTTTACAATCACAGGTTTTACGTAGCCGATGGAGTACTTGTGCCCCGTCCGGAGACTGAAATCCTTGTTGATGAAGCATTAACATTCATCAGGGAGCATCCCGGGAAGGAACTGAGAATACTTGATTTATACACCGGATGCGGGAATGTCATTCTTTCCTTAAATCTGGCATGCGATCGGATAAGCGGCGCAGGCATTGATTCTGACGGAACTTCAATTGAATGTGCGGAGAAGAATGGTATTCATCTTCATTGTGACAATATTGAATTCAGATACGAGGATGTTTTTGCTTTTATTGAGAAAACAACTGAGAAGTACCATTTGATAACCGCAAATCCGCCGTATATTCCATCAGGAGAGATTTCCAGCCTTCAACCGGAAATTTCACAATATGAAAATCGGGCTGCTCTGGACGGCGGGCCGGACGGGATGGACCATTACCGTCAACTCGCGGGAATATTAAGGAAAGTCCTTGAACCGGACGGTTTGTTCCTGTCGGAGATAGGAATCGGGCAGAAAGACAAGATTTCGGATTTATTCGGAGCATGGGTTGGTGTACAATCTATTAAGGACTTAAATGGAATCCCAAGGATCTTATCGGCAAGGAAATGACCGACCAGGAAACTGAAAAACCAGGTGCTTGCTTTAACGACCGGATGCTTGTACAGCTCGCACGCGACCAAAGGGAAAAGTCGTACGCGAAATATTCGGATTTCACGGTCGGTGCATCGGTGGTTGGTGAAAGCGGGAAAGCATATTTCGGATGTAATATCGAAAATGCAAGTTACCCGGTTGGGATATGCGCTGAACGTACAGCGGTGGCGACAGCGATTGCCCACGGCGAGAGAAAAATCACATCCCTGGCGCTTGCAGGCGGGAAACGGGATGAATTGCCGGACAGTAAAATTCGGCCATGCGGCATGTGTCTTCAATTTCTCAGTGAATTCATGGACCCCGACGCGAGTATTTTGATAGCGGACGGGGATTCCGGTTTCGAATCATTTACATTTTCAGAATTACTCCCTCATGCGTTCAATTTAAAGGCAAATGAACGGGACGATGACAATGACTGAAATTATTTTTGAGAGGAAACTTGCCGAAGAACAGGTAATCGAGAAGGCTGGGGCGATTCTTGAAGGTGGGGGGATAATAGTGATCCCGACCGATACGATCCCTGGAATCGGGTGCCTGGCAAATAACTGCGATGCCGTAATAAAGGTTTTCGCGCTCAAGGAACGTCCTGCTAATCTTGCATTGCCGGTGATTATCGCCGATTCGAAGGATGTCGAGAAATACACGAAATATATTCCGCCAGCTTTTTATAAATTGACAGACCGGTACTGGCCGGGACCTGTGACAGTTATCCTGAAATCCAACGGCGTGATCGACTGTAGTGTTGGAGGCGGCAAGGACACGCTCGGTTTTCGAATCCCCGACAGCCCGTTGATCAGGGGCCTGATCAGGAAAATGGGAGTACCTCTCGCCCTGACCAGCGCGAATCCACATAATGTTTTACCGTCGGCGGTACACCAGAAGCTTCTCACCTGGTGGAAGAACGAGGTGGATTTAATAATACTCGGCAGGTCGACCGCGCCGAGAATCCCGTCCGCTGTCGTTGACCTTGTCTCGGATCCCCCAAAAATTCTGAGGGAAGGCACTATCGAGACGATGGAGCTGGAGTCGCATCTCTTCTAAATTGTTTTGAAATTAGTTGATATTGATCCTTGACCGGGTTTCAGAATAGACGTTATACTCGCGCAGTCGATAAAAAAATCAGGAGAGTACAATATGCCCCTCCCTGTCGGTCAGAGACACTACACACATGGCGATATTCGCAGGACTAACAAGATGAAAGTATTTCCCGGATCAGCATCGATCGATCTGACCAGGGAAATCTGCAAGTCCCTCAATATCAAACCCGGAAAGGTCAAATACGAAAGGTTTTCGAATGACAACACGTTCTGTTCTATCAAGGAAAATGTCCGGGAATGCGATGTCTTCCTGGTGCAGACCTCGGCCCGTCCTGTGAATGATAATTTAATGGAAGCGTTGATAATGATCGACGCCCTGGTGCGTGCAAGCGCTCGACGGATCACGATGGTTATGCCGTATTACGCATACGCTCGATCTGACAAGAAGGATCGTCCGAGAATACCAATTACCGCCAGCCTTGTCGCGAGAATTCTCGAAACCGCCGGCGTCAACCGGTTACTGACGATGGACCTCCATGCCGAGCAGATCCAGGGTTTCTTCTCGGTTCCTGTGGATCAGCTTGTGGCGTTACCGATTATCGTGAAGTATTTAAAGAAAAAGAAAATAAAAAATCCGGTAATTGTCGCGCCTGACGCAGGGAGCGCGAAGCGATCGGGTGCATATGCGGAACGGATGAAGGTTCCGCTGGCAATTATCGATAAAAGACGTGACAAAATCACAGGCGAGGTAAAAATCCACGGGGTTGTTGGAGATGTCAAGCGCCAGAATGTAATCATACTGGATGATGAAATCAATTCAGGAGGGAGTATTATCAAGGCTATTGAAACGGTGAAAAATGCCGGGGCCAGGGATGTGTACGCGGGATGTACCCATCCGGTTTTCTCACCTGATGCTGTTGAGAAGCTGGAAAATACCGTGGTTAGGGAGATCGTGGTAACTGATACGGTCCCAATTTTCGATCGTGGTAAAAAAGGGAAGTTGAAAGTGCTGCCGGTCGGACCGCTGTTCGCGCGGGCGATTCGTTCGATTCACACGGGAAGCAGTGTCAGTGTCCATTTCAAGTAGGATCCGATAATTTCGGGCAAGAACAAAGATGCCATTTAATATTCTTCTTTTACTTCAACATACAGCAGATACTGCAGCCGAGCACATAAGTATTTTCGAGCGGATATCCGAATGGTGCACAAATGTAATCCAGGTGACGCATTATCCTGGCGTATTTTTCCTTATGGCCCTTGAATCGATGATCGCACCGATTCCGTCTGAAGCTGTAATGCCGTTTGCGGGATTCCTGATTTCCATGGGAGAGATGACATGGCCTTTGGTCGCGCTATGGTCTACCCTTGGTTCTGTTGTCGGAAGCCTGCTTTCATACTGGATGGGAATGTACGGCGGGAGACCACTCGTTTTGAAAGTCGGAAAATATCTTCTCCTGAATGTCCATCATCTCGATGCAACGGAGAGGTACTTTAACAAATATGGTCCCATAACCGTTTTCATATGCCGGTTCGTGCCGGTTGTGAGGCATTTTATAAGTATTCCAGCCGGGATGGGAAAAATGCCGATGGTGACATTCCTGTCGATGACAATTGTCGGTGCATTCATGTGGAATATGATTCTCGCGTGGGCGGGTTACTGGTTAAAAGAGAACTGGCAGGATCTGAAAGGGTATTTCCACTGGATCGACATAGTAATCCTGGCGATTATCCTGCTGGTCATTGTTGCTTTTATTATCCGGCAGGTGGTTGAATGGAAGGCACTAAGAAAAAATAAAATTGAAAACGAAAGCAAAATGGAATAGAACATCCAGGATACAGGGGAGTTAAATGTAATGGAAATGGAACGAACTTTTGTAATGATAAAACCCGACGGGGTCCAGCGGGGACTTGTGGGGAAGATTCTCCAGAGATTTGAAGATCGCGGAATGAAAATCCTTGCAATGAAACTGATTCATGTGACCGGGGACCTTGCCGGTACCCATTATGAGGAGCACGTCGGGAAATCCTTTTATGGACCGCTGATGAAATATATCCAGAGTGGCCCTGTTGTGGTCGCGGTGATTGAAGCTCCTGATGCGATCGAGCAGGTGCGGAAAATGGTCGGTGCAACAAACCCGGCCGATGCGGATGTCGGTACTATCCGTCACACATGGGCACAGGATGTAACACGGAACATAATTCACGCTGCCGACAGTCCGTCAAGCGCGGAACGTGAAATCGGGATATATTTTAAAGAGGGTGAAATTCTTGATTACCCGCTGTCCGTGCATGATTGGATGTTTCGCGACTGAATACCCATGTCATCGAAAAAAATAGAATGGATCATTTTCGACCTTGGAGGGGTACTGGTCGAGTTGATCGGCGTACCCACGATGCTCGAATGGACCGGTAACACGATGACTGTCGAAGAATTGTGGCGCCGGTGGCTTGAATCTCCATCCGTAAGGGCATTTGAACGAGGCGCTTCATCGCCCGAAGCATTCGCAAAGGGTATGGTCAGCGAATTCTCACTGCCTGTAAATGATGAGGTGTTCCTGGAAACATTTATCACATGGCCGAAAGGGCTGTATCCCGGTGTTGTTGAAATGCTGTCGGATTTGCATGGCAATTATAAAATCGGTAGTTTTTCGAATACTAACCCGCTTCACTGGGAGCGGTTTATCAGAAAGAATGGAATTGACCGTATGTTTGATATGAATTTTCCATCTCACCAGACGGGTTTTTTGAAGCCGGATCTTGACGCATTTGAGAATGTAGTCAGGCTTCTGGACTGTAATCCGGAGGAAATATTGTTTATAGACGACAATCAGATCAATGTGGATAGCGGTTTAGAGGTTGGGATGGAAGCGTTAAGGATATCCGGACCTGATGAATTAATTGGGTGGTTTAAGGGTATTTTGGGGTAAAATCATTAATATTATATAGATAATTGCATGAAAAGGGCAATTTTTCCGTATTTATACTTGACAATATAGCACTCAGGTTTTATACTAAGATTAATATCATGCCTTAAATTAATGTATTTTGGAGGATTATTATGTCTAAAATAGCTGGTATTGATCTAGGAACTACATTTTCAGTAATTGCTGTTATGGAGGGTGGTGAGGCGACGGTTCTTGAGAATTCCGAGGGTGATCGCACGACGCCATCGGTTGTAGCGTTCACTAAGGATGGCGAACGTCTTGTCGGTAAGGTAGCAAAAAATCAGGCTGTGATGAATCCCGACCGGACAATTATGTCAATTAAACGGCAGATGGGCCGTGATTATAAAGTTACCATAGACGGCAAGGACCTCCCGCCCCAGGAGATCAGCGCGTACGTGCTCCAGAAGTTAAAAGCCGACGCGGAAGCAAAGCTTGGTGAGAAGATTACCGATGCTGTTATCACATGCCCGGCATACTTTACGGATTCCCAGCGACAGGCGACGAAAGACGCTGGGAAGATCGCGGGGTTTAATGTACTGAGGATAATCAACGAGCCTACCGCAGCGGCACTTGCATACGGCCTCGATAAAGAAGGAGAGCAGACTATTATGGTGTTCGACCTCGGCGGTGGAACATTCGATGTCAGCATCCTTGAAATCGCAGACGGGGTTTTTGAGGTCAAGTCCACTAACGGGAATAACCTTCTCGGCGGTGATGATTTCGACCAAAAAATAGTTGAATGGCTTGCGGAGGATTTCAAGAAAGAGAATGGAATCGATCTGAAAGCCGATCCGCAATCGCACCAGCGCATGAAAGAAGCCGCTGAGAAAGCAAAGGTAGAGTTATCGAGCAAGACAACCACGACTATAAACCTGCCATTTATCACTGCGGATCAGTCAGGTCCGAAACATCTCGTAAAGGACATTTCCCGTGCCGAGTTTGAAAAATTGACGTACGATCTTGTTCAGATGACCAAGGGTCCGACCGAGACCGCGATGAAGGACGCGGGTGTGGGCCATGGGGAAATCGACCAGGTTCTTCTCGTAGGTGGTTCGACCCGTATTCCCGCGGTTCAGAAGTTACTGAAGGAATTGACAGGAAAAGAGCCGAACAAATCGGTTAACCCGGATGAGGTTGTCGCGATCGGCGCAGCGATCCAGGCCGGGGTTCTCGGCGGCGAGGTTTCGGATGTCGTTCTGCTCGATGTCACCCCGTTATCACTGGGTATTGAGACTCTCGGGCAGGTAATGACGGTTCTTATATCCAAGAACACGACAATACCGACAAAGAAAAGCGAGATATTCACCACCGCATCGGACAACCAGTCGCAGGTGGAGATTGTGGTGTACCAGGGTGAAAGGCAGATCGCAACACAGAACAAGCTGCTGGGTCGATTCGCGCTGACCGGAATCCCCCCTGCCCCGCGCGGGTTGCCTCAAATCGAGGTTATTTTTGACATCGACGCGAACGGCATAGTAAATGTAACCGCGAAAGATCTTGGTACCAGCAAATCTCAGACGATAACGATAACTTCATCGAGCAACCTTACGGACGATGAAATCAACGGGATGATCAAGGACGCGGAAGTTCATGCCGAGGAAGACAAGCGTAAACGCGGGGAAGCCGAGGGACGGAACAAGCTTGAAAGCCTGATCTATCAGACCGAGAAGAATATCCAGGAGCACGGTGACAAGGTGGATGACAGTATCAAACAGGAGGTTGAGAAGGAAATAGCAAATGCCAAAACCGCCCTGGAATCGAATGATCTGGAGAACTACAACCGTGCGATAGAAACGCTCGGGAATGCAGCCCAGAAGATTGGCGCCGCGATTTACGAATCTCTCCAGAAGGATCAAAAGGAGACAGCCGATTCTGCAGCCGGCGGGCAACCTGGATCCGACGGAGCATTCACCGAAGATTCAGCCCCAGACCCACAGTGGTCACCAGGCGATGAATCCTTGAATTAACGGGGACCTTTTATAGATGAGTCAAGTATATTCTGATCCACCCTTGCAGTTCCAGGGTGGATCGGGGATTGATAAGTAAGCGATACCATGACGAAGAAAAAGAAAAATGTGAAGAAGGTTCAAATAGTGGACCTTGAGACCAATGAAGCTGAAGTAATTGAAGAACCAGTGGAAGATAAGCTCGTTTCGGCGTTTGAAGCCGATGAAATCAAGGAACCGGATAACTTAATAGACCTGGAGGAAAAGCTTGCTGCAATGACAGAAAATTGGCAGCGAGAACGGGCCAATTTCCAGAATTACAAACGTCGGATTGAGGATGAAAAGAAGGAATTAAGGAAATATGCAAGCTACGATCTTGCATTTGACCTCTTAAAAGTCATAGATTACTTCGAAAGTTCAGTTTCTTTTGCAGAAAATCTTCCACCGGAAGCCCAAAACGTAATTATTGGTGTAGAATATACATTGAAGGAACTGGTACAGATTCTTTCGGCGCACGGAATAACGCCGATCAAAATCAAGGAAGGGGATACATTCGATTCCTCCCTGATGGAGGCGTCCAAACGTGTGATAAAGGAAGACGTTGAAGCGGAGACGGTGTTGGAAGTCCAGCGCGATGGCTGGATGTATCATGACCGGATACTTCGGTCGCCGCAGGTTGTTGTGGCTGTTGGTCCGCATGAACCGAATGGGGGAGACGGTGTCGAAGGAGGTGAGGATGACTGAACCTACTTCCAAAAGCAAAGGGAAGTATGGAAACTAATTACATATATGTTAAAATCGACTCTTGCGTGTTGCTTTTAGGACATTAAAGAGAGGAGGAAATTTAATGTCAACGATTAATCGCGCGAAATTACATTTCACAACCCGAAAACTGGATACCGAGGAGTACGCAATCGGGCACCTGAGTGACGAAACCGCAAAACTCTACTCGAGGGACCTGTATTTAATCGGGTGCGATGAAGAATCAGAAATTTTATCTGGAAACGACAGGACGAGATATACTGCAATAGTAAACAGGATCAGCGGCAGGGCGGTTGATGTTTTTTTTGACATTCCTGCCGAAACGGAAATTGAAATAAATCCAGACAAGAAGAAAAATGCCGGAGAAGGAACAAAATCGGCCCAAGTATCCCATTAGCGTTGTAGCCGAGATAATCGGGATCCATCCGCAGACGTTACGCTTGTACGAACGCGAAGGCCTTATCAAGCCACAGAGATCGAACCGCCAGACAAGGCTGTACTCGGAAAACGATATAGAGCGATTGAAAAGCATAATCTGCCTGACACAGGACATGGGCGTCAATTTAGCCGGTGTTGAAATTATCCTTAGAATGCGCGGGCAGATGGAGGAAATACAGAATACTGTCGAAGAATTAATGAAAAGACTGTACCAGAAGATACAGCAGAAATTTACAGAAAACGATTATGACGAGATGGTCGGGCTTGTACCGAGATCATCGAGTTCGTTACAACCGGTCCGTATGGTTCAGCCAAAAGATGTTGAGGCTGAATTTATAGACGGCAAGAAAAGTCAGTAGAAGCAATTCCGGAAGGTCGGGGGACAAGATGGGGAGACTGTTTCTCCCCAACTACTTTTAAAGAAGCCAGAGGTCATACGACGTGCCAGTTTATGAGTATCAATGCAAGAAATGCGGTCATGTTTTTGAAAGGATCCATGGGATAGGCGAACAGAAGAAATACAGGTGTCCCGACTGCTCAAGCTCCAGTACACAGAAGATTATCAGTAAAGTTGGAGTTATTTTCAAAGGCTCGGGATTTTATGCTACCGATAACCGGAAGAGCAGTTCTGTGAAAAGCGGGAACGGCAGCAAGGTAAAAACGACATCCAAAGAATCGAGTACGAACAAATCGAAAGGTGATAGTTCAGGGTCAACGGATACATCACCGGTTAGTGAGAATTAGGCAGTAGCAATATAAATTGGAAATTGAAACCGGCTTTTGGATGAAGTCGGTTTTTTTGTCATGGGCAGAATGCCCATTAGACTGAAGATCACAGGCAGAATGCCAGTGTTACATGGGGCAGTGTTACATGGGGCAGTGTTACATGGGGCAGTGTTACATGGGGCAGTGTTACATGGGGATTTCCAGGACACCGGGGACTATATGATTTCGCCTGACATCCATGAAAAATGGTTCTGTCGCGAAAACCTCGCTTTGAATCATTTGTGGATTCCGGCCGGACGCAACCGGGCTGAGATCGTAGACCAGTAATTCCTTTCGTTTCGGCAGGACATAAAGGTACAGCTCATCCGTGGCGACCGCGATGCATTCAGAATAATTGGTTTCCATCAGGCCTTCGATTCGCGGTGGGAGATCGAAAGTAGTGATGATTTCGTTTGTGTCGGTGTCCATGATCGCGACAGTTGAAGAATCCCGGCTGGCAATATACAGGCGGGAACCATCAGAATTGAACGCCATCGCGTATGGTGGGAATCCAAGTGAGACATAATCGGAAGTTTCATTTGTCTCGAGATTTACAATCGCGACAGACTGCCGTGCATTCATTGCGCCGTATGCACGGAGGCCGTCCGGACGGATCATGAAATTGCCCGGTGAATTTCCAAGTTCGATGATATCGGATTCGAGGCGGAAGCGGTCGGCGTTGTAGATCCGTACACGGTCCGAGTGAGAATTGATGATATAGAAAAGATTCACGACAGGATTTGCCACGATAGCCTGGATATCGCCGCTGACAGAGAAATCGGCAAGTTCATCGGCCAGGTTGACCGTGTCGGCAGGAAGGATTTTAACGTTCCTGGAGTTATAGTCCTCTGAGCTGCCATAGCCAACCGCGACAAACCGTTCATCGGCGGAAAGGGCAATTGCGGATAAAACCGGGGCTATCCTCTGGTGAATGGTGTTCTGGGGCATCACGATGGACGCATCGACATTAAACTCATAACGGTCCACGAATCCGGATTTTGTTGCGGTCCATATCACACTACCTTCCCTGTTGATAGCCATATCCGCCATACGTTCGCTTGCCGGACGTATCAGGCGGTTGTCGTAAAGACCCGGTGAATAGATGATAAAAGAATCGGGCGCGTCGGTGGCGAAATACAGAAGGTCGTGGTTGCCCGGGATCATCAAGTCCAGAACACCAATCGGCTTTTTCCATCCCCATCCAATTATCGCAAGCAGAACCAGCACGAACAACGAGCCATAAATTGTAATTTGAATTAATTTCGGATCTGTTTTCATGAGTTTAAGTCTCTAAAAGGTTTCTGAGTAATTGATACAGCGATAACAGTATAGCGCAGTAAGCTCTTTACCGGCAATGTTAATTAAGATTGTCAAAATCATATAAAATCACCAATATATGAACCATGCGCCGATTTTCATAGTATATTTATGATTTGGCGTGAATGACAGATCGATTAACGATTGTGTTATGATAGCCAATATTTTTTGCGCCCCGGTCATTTTATAAACCGGTGCGCATGAGAGGTGATACCCGATGGTACGCATCACATTACCGGATGGTGATGTCAGGGATTATCCTCCCGGCGTCAAACCAATCGACATTGCCCGGGAAATTTCGGAGGGCCTTGCCCGGAAGAGTCTTGGCGCGCTGTACAACGGCGAACTCGTCAGTCTCGACCGGGCGATGACTACAGACGGCGACCTCCGGCTCCTTACCGATCGGGATCCCGAAGCCTTAATAATACTCAGGCACTCCGCAGCCCATATTCTCGCGCAGGCGGTAAAACGTCATCGTCCCGACGCCCAGCTCGGATTCGGTCCGGCAATCGAGGATGGCTTCTATTACGATTTTCTTGTGGATAAACCCTTCACTCCCGAGGACCTTGAAGTTTTCGCTGGGGAGATGAAAAAAATTACTAAAGAGAAAATCCCCATATGCGGCGAGGTCCTTCCAAAGGATGAGGTTATCGGGAAATTAAAGGAACTCGGGGAAGAACTGAAAATCCCTCATGTCGAGGAACTTGAGGACGAGGAACTGTCGATCTACTCGCAGGGGGATTTTACCGACCTGTGCCGCGGTCCGCATCTGCCGACTACAAAAGGCCTTAAACATTTCAAGCTGCTGTCGACATCCGGGGCATACTGGAAGGGTGATGAAAATAACCCAATGCTGCAGAGGATTTACGGTACAGCTTTCTTTTCAAAGGAAGACCTGAAATCTCACCTTGAGATGCTGGAGGAAGCTAAGAAACGCGACCATCGAAAAATCGGGAAGCAACTCAACCTTTTCTTTCTTTCCGAGGAGGCCGGTGCCGGCCTTGTTATTTTTAAGCCTCGCGGCGCGATGGTTGTAAACCTGATCAAGAAATTCATCGAAGGTGAACTCGTGAGGAGGGGCTACGATCTTGTAGTGACGCCTCACCTGTTTAAGAAGGAACTCTTTGAGACATCAGGCCATCTGAGCCACTACCAGGAGAATATGTTCCTCGCGAAACACGCGTCGGAGGATCAGGGCTATGTCGTTAAACCAATGAACTGCCCCGGTCATATTCTTATTTATAAGAGTGACCTGAGGAGTTACCGCGACCTGCCGATCAGGTATTTTGAATTCGGGACCTGCTACCGGTTTGAGCGATCGGGGACACTTCACGGCCTGACGCGCGTTCGTAACCTGACAATTGACGATGCCCACCATTTCTGCACGCCGGATCAGCTTGAAGGGGAAATCCTTGGACTCCTTGATTTCGCAAAATTTGTATATGACACGTTCGGATACGAGTACTTTGTGAAGCTTGCTAACCGACCGGATGATTCAATCGGCACAGCCGAAAGCTGGGAAGTTGCTACTGACGCGCTTGAGAAGGCCCTACTTAAAATCGAATGGGATTTCGAATGGGACCACGGCGGTGGGGCATTCTATGGTCCAAAAATTGACATTTTCGTTAAGGACGCAATTGGACGTGTCTGGCAATTATCAACAATTCAGGTCGATTTTAACCTTCCGGAACGCTTCGAGCTTGAATATATCGACGAAAATGGAGAGAGAAAGCAGCCGAGAGTTGTACACCGGGCAATTATAGGATCAATCGAGAGATTCCTCGGGGTATATATCGAGCATACTGCTGGAAATTTCCCGGTCTGGCTTGCCCCCGAACAAGCGCTGGTGCTTCCTATATCCGAGAAGACCAATGAATATGCATTAAAAGTCGCCGGGACATTACGCGATCTGGGTTTTCGAGTTGAAGCGGATCTTCGTAATGAGAAAATCGGATATAAGATTAGGGACGGGCGCATGATGAAAATCCCCTATCTCCTGGTCGTCGGTCCCAAGGAGTCGGAATCCGGGATGGTTTCAGTAAATGAAAGAGGAGTCGGTGATACGGGACAGGTTGCCCTTGAGGAGTTCATCGAAAGACTTGAGCGGGAAGGCCGGATTCCTGCGTCTACCGGCTAAATATCGAAAGAATCTTACCTGAGACCGGGCTGAAATGCCCGGTTACTGCATGTATTGGGGTGATTTGCGAATTGTTGCGTGCTTCACGCAAGAAACTCAACCTTGACAAAGTAGCAATAATTCCTTTAAAATAATGTCTTGGAGTAATCGTATTGTGTTGAAGCGGGCAAGGCTTTTGGCTATTTGGCACAGAAAGTCCATCAAATAGCAGGCTGATAGGTTGGAATTTTGGCAAAGTTTAAATTGAATGGGTCGATGTTAATAATACTATGAATTCAACAACGCCATCGACATCTCCCGAACCCACACCAATCCGCCGCAGGTTCGGTAAAATTCTGCGTAAAATCCGCAAGGTTCGGGGTAAGAGTATTTACGAATTAGCAAGGGATGCGCAGGTAGATGCCGGGTATATCTCCCGTTTGGAGAACGCTCATCGGAATCCCCCCTCCCCCAGGATCCTTCAAAGGTTTGCGGACGCCCTTGACGTACGGGTTGACCTGTTGATGATGGCAGCGGGTTACCTGGAATTTGACATGGCTGGCCGCCCGGTGGAGCAGGAGGAAATCGTACGTCGTGTTGAAGCTGAGCTTACACAGGGAACTAGTCTGGGCGGAGAATCAGCCGAGACGGGAATTTCAATCAAGGCACACAGCGAAATCCAGGATGTATTACGCCAACTCGATGATGTGAAAAAGAGTCTCCTGGATGCATTAAGTGAAGGACCGACTCATGAGCTGCCGGTACTCGGTCAAATCCCGGCCGGATTCCCGGTAGGTGTCGAAGAGAATACAGTTGGGAAATTATCCGTAGAGAAAACCGGACTACCAAACGATCCGGACCTGTTTGCCCTGAAGGTTAAAGGTGACAGCCTGGTCGGGGTTGGAATAATCGAAGGGGATTACGTAATTCTGTCACCGATGTTAAAAAACGCCCTTGACCAGGGATCGGTTTGCGCAGTACGTATTGAAAATGATGATGTTACCCTGAAGCGGGTGTTCTTCACTCAGGATGGGGTAATACTACGAGCGGCAAATCCTGACTACCAGGATATAAAGAAGTCGGCCGTGAGCGTAATCGGTAAAGTTGTACGTCTTGTCCGTCAATTCAGCTAATCCACTACCAGTTATGCCAGTAGAATTTATCCAGCTATGGTGGCTGCCTTTTTTCATCTGTTTCGCAGTTGCGATGTATTTTTTTGCTTTTGCCGGCTACCGAGTCCAGCAGGACACCCGGAAGCGAGGGCTTGGAAAAGCCGCGGTAGTCTTCTGGAGTGTATCGGTAATTTTTTTCGGGCCAATTTTCTTACCTCTCTACCTGATTTTCAGGTCGCGTGCGGTTTTCGCGGTTGAGCCGGGGAAGGAATCCGAATATGAGCATTTCCGTCTCTGCCCTCACTGTGGCGAAAAAAATCCTGAACGCGAGAGAGTGTGCAAGGCTTGCCATAAGATAATGGATATGCCGGTTACCATGGTTGGCGAGAAGAACTGCCCATACTGCAATGCGAAAAATCCTGTTGAAGCCAGGCGATGTAAATCATGCGATCAGATTATTGGATATATTGAATCTGAGAATGATTGAGCTTGGATAGATAGCCTAATTCCAAAAAATAATAGGTTCTATATCCTTAATATCCTTGATAAAATTATATCCTGATTTATAATTTACTTAAATCGCGATAGCACCTTCATGGAAAGTGTCCACAATGCTATCGCAAAATACTAATTTATGAAGTATTAAAATGTGAGTGCAATCGCCGGTTCAGCACTATTGGATCTAAAGTCATTCATTGAAACCAATGTCTGCCGCCAGTTCAATCTTACCAGGAGATTTAAAAGATGTTGAATGGAAGGGTAATTACCGCCTACGTACTCTTTACAATTCTCTGGATAATAATTTTCGGCCTGCCGTTTAAACTGGCGGGAATTCTCATCGGAGGGGGGATTGCTGTTGGCTGGTGGATCATAGCAGCCGTGGCAGGAGAAACAATTTTATTGTCAACCGTCCGGGTCGCACGCCTGAATGTAGCGAAATATTCAGAAATCGGGAGACTCATAAAAAAGAAAATGGTCGGGCCTAAAATCGGGGAACCGTCGCTATGGATCATCCACGATACATCACCGATGGTTATCGCAATGGGCTATAATCCTAAAAAGTCTCATCTGATATTTTCACAGGGATTTTTCGACAGGCTTGACGACAAATCACAGATCGGCCTCACCATGAGGGCAATGGAAGAAATCAAAGAAGGAATTACATCCGCAAACACAGGTCTGGCGACGCTCTTATGGATGGTTCTTCTACCAGGAAGGATTGGTGGATGGATCATTGGAAAACGGCCGGGAGAGCCAAACATTATCTCGATAATTCTCAATGCAATACCGGCATTTTTAATAGGATGGCCATTAAGTTTACTGGGAGTTGATAAAAGGAAAATATACAGTCTTGATTCATCTACGATTCTTAAGCTCGAAAACCCGGATTACCTGCCTTACGGCCTGATGAAGCTTCAGGAAGCCTTAATGCTGGGATCGTTTGATGTAGACCTTTCATACAGCGGTTTGTGCATTGTAAATCCCATGAGTCGCGATCCTTACCAGATGCTGTTTAAAATACATCCTCCAACCCCGAAACGTATAGACCGTCTGAGGATAAGGGCGAAGTCCGAGAGGCGGAAGTTGAAGATGTAAGACCAATCCTGATAAATAAAAATTGATTGGACATATTTAGAATTTAGGGGGACACCTGCTTGAGGTTGTCCCTTTTATAGTTGAAAATAGTGGGGTTCCAGG
>CBDURU010000017.1:0-45728 GCA_965369865.1 uncultured bacterium
TCAATTTTCAGCAATGCCCGATTAGTATTGCAGTTGAAACCTTAAGTTAGTGCCAGTGGGGACAGTGACCTATTTAATTTTATTTATATATTCCCTATTTCCTCACTTCTTACTGCTGCTGGTGCACAATCGGGTACGATTCAAGATCGAACATCTCGTATTCCGCGTCCTCGAACCTTGATAACCCGAATGCAAGCGAGGTGGCTATTAACGGGTAATCGGGATCGGATGTAAGTATTGGGGGGTTTGTATCTGTAAGATCGCGGCGGATCGAACCATCGTCGTTTACAAAAAGCATCAGCCTTTCATTCGCGGACCAGGCACCCGCCAGCGCGTTCGCCTGCCCGATAATATAAAAGAAATGCCCGAGCGGCCAGTCGAAAAGCGGGGTGCGATAGACATCCATATCGTATCCAAGCTCATCGAGTTCCCATTTCCGCCATGGCCCGAAATCCGCAAGTGCTGCGAGCGAAAGTCCCTGTGCGACAAAATCGATCTCCCCGGAAAGCTCCCCGGCCCCGCCGACCATACCGTTCGCGTCCTGCCAGATATGGCAGTACGCGACAAGCAGACGGTATTGCCGCCTCAGAAGAGGGTACAGCTCCGGCGCATGGTCCGGGTTTGATTCAGCGAGTGTCCTCTCGATCCCCCACAGCAACCATTGGATATCGCGCATCGATATTTCCCGCTCCGTAAAAATTTCATTGTCGTCGTCGCGGTAGAAATAATCATCGATGAAATCATTCAGGCCGGGTGTAAATACTCTGTCACGGCCCTGATATTGTGCCAGTGTATTAAGGATGATGTTGTACGCCCAGCGTGTGGCATATTCATTGTCATGCTCCATGCCATATGCGGCCGCGAGCGGTGCGATCAGGGCGATTTCCTCGATCTTCATTTCGGGTTGTGGGTTTGAAAAATCAATCAGCCTTGTCTGCCGTGCCACGTCGAGTCTGAACCATGGCATCATCTGGTATATTGAATCCTGGTCAGGATCCAATTCCCTGCTGAGGACCAGGAAAGGGTAGGCGAGTAGAAGGTCCTCATATCCGCCTACAGCATCGGTACCCTGTTGCTCGTTCCCGTTCAGGCAGGCTGATGCCAGGGACGAAATTGAAGCGCCTGATTCTCCCGCTTTATCCGGATAATTTCGCATCCTGTTCACCATCGCCATTGTCAGCATGGCAGTCTCGACGTTATTCCCCCATACACTTTCAGGGGTCTCGTCGATTAATTTATCCAGGAGGATGCCAACCGTGTCCCGGACATCTACATTTTCCCTGTCTTTGGCAACCAGAGTTGTCGTGGGTGTTATTCGCTGCTCTGGAAGGTTTTCAGGATGCTCGAAAATCTCCATCATCGGTTCACCCGTACTTCCGGGAGTCGAGAATCCGAGCGCTTTTCCGAGTGTGGCTGCAAGGTCGGTTTCATAGTGAAGCGTATCGGATACGAAATTCCTTTTGATTCCCGGACCGATCAACAGCATGAATGAATGTTGGCAGCCGTCGCAGAAACATCCGTGGTGAGCGAATCCCCCGCGCTCAGGTATGTGGCGTCCATGATCTGTTGTGACAATAAAATATGTATTGTCCCGGTATCTCGACTCCGCCTGCAACGCTTCCCACATCGTGTATACATGCCTGTCAGCCCAGCGGATCGCGTCGACATAATAATGCCACTCAACCTCATGTCCCGCTTCATCGACATCACCGAGATTTATAAAAACGATGTTCGGTTTGAGGTCGGGGATTTTCGCGCGGAAATAATCTGTCACCTCGATATCCCTCATTCGGTCTTTCAGGAAAATATCCTCATCGGGGTACCGTCCGCACGATGATTGGTCGAGTGAGTAAAGAAGGTCCTTTCCCACATAGATCGACGTTGCCTCGGGCGGGAAATCCATCGCGCTGTCCACAAGGCCGTTGATTTCACGAATGCTGTCAGAACCGGGCTTAAAAATCCCCGATGGAACTCTCGTGATTTCCTCAATAGCCGATTCGACATAATCCATTCGCGCGTCGCGGTAGTATTCCATGAAAGTGGGAAACACCGGGCGCATATGTCCGTCGTTCGGCACAGTCGAGACCCGTCCGGTCAACATTGCCGTATGCGCCGATGTTGTCGCGGTGGGTGACGCGATCCGGAAATTGGTGAGGAGCGTACCCCTTGGCCTCAAATCGTTCCAGATATGGGGGATGAACTCGTCTTCCGCACCGATTCCTTCCTTGTAACGAAGGCCGTCGATAACGATAACAACCACAGCAGCCTTATCGTAGGGGTTGGTCTGGAGGAGGTTGACGATACCTTCAGAGACACTCTGTCGGTAATTTTCCTGCCATGCGGAATTCGAGCGGGAATAGAGGATTGTGAAAAGGCCACCGACAACAATAACCACGATGATTATTAAAATTTTAAGCTTTCCGCGGTGCATGAGTTTTAAGTGTTAGATGATTACCGGATGTATTTCAATGTAGAACGTGTATACCAGGAAATCGTTAAAATATTATAACATGCGGGAGTTACAAATATATTGCGTCAGCATGGGATCTGTCCCCGCCATTTTCAAGCAGTCTCCCCCGCCTTTTTGCTATAATTCCCATTCACGTTCAATTCCAACAGGGAGGACAATTAGAAATGCTCCGTACGAAAACAGTCGATGATTTCCTTAAAGTACTCGCAAGCGACGCGCCTACACCAGGCGGTGGGTCTGTCGCCGCGTTGAGTGGTGCGCTCGGATGCGCCCTTTTTATAATGGTCCTCGATCTCACGATCGGGAAGAAAAAATACCTCGAAGTGACGCCCGACCTTGAAGTCCTGAGACCCGAAATCGAAAGCCTGCAGGAGGAGCTTACCGATTCTATCGACCGCGACGCTAAGGCATACGATACTTTCACCGCGGCACGCCAGCTCCCGAAATCAACCGATGAGGAAAAGGCCGTACGCCGGGAAGCGATGCAGGCAGCCATGAAAACCGCCGCCGAAACTCCCAAGGCGACCGCCCGCTACATTCACCAGGCAATGAAAATGGGCATGGAAATCGCCCGGAAAGGTAATGTCAATGTCCTGAGCGATACCGGCGTCGGCATGTCCTGCCTCATGACCGGCCTGATGAGCGCGTTGATGAATATCGCGATCAATCTCGGCGGCCTGAAAGATGAATCTTATGTTTCCCAGATGCGAGAGGAGATGGTGTTTCTCCAGGCTGAAGGTGTCAGGCTGACACATGAAGTGCTCGACTACGTCTATAAGGAAATCGGAGTCGAATAAAACCGGTTTAACCGAATGCGGAAAAAGCGCCCTAAAAAGAAAGTTGAACCCGTAAAAGAAAAAAAAATCGGGCAATTTACCCTTTTTTCAATCCTGATGTGTATTGCGGCAATCAGCCTGGGCAGTTTTATTTATTTTCCCGTTGGCGATTCATGGACGCAGGGTTGGACTGTCCAGGAATGGATGGATGGGAATTTCGTCCTGAACGACTGGGCTTCGGCGCTGGCACTGCCGCAGCAGATACTTGGATGGGCAATTAATTTCGGAAACGATTCAGTCTCCTGGTCGGGGCTTTCGATCCTCACCGCGCTTGTCACAATGCTTGGATGTCTTCTGGCTGCACGTCTTCCTGCCCGGTTATTCCCACAATGGCCCGAGCTTACCGAATGGGCGCCGTTATTTACGTTTGTTTTACTGGCGCCAACATTCACGATGAAAATCGCGGCGGGATTCATGACCGATGGGTACTACCTCTTTTTCCTTACCGCTTCGATGTACATTCTGCTTGGTATTATCGTAAAGCCGCCCCGCTGGTCGAATTCCGAGTGGACATGGAAATGGCTCGGATTCGCGGCCCTCGCGACTCTTGCGGCTCTGCAGCGAACGCATGGACTTCTGCTGCTGTTCGTTGTTGCCCTTTGGGTGCTTGTTGCGAAAATAGTCAGGCCGGATGATGAACTCGACGAAAATTTCAAAGGCTGGCGCGGCTGGTTTCCGGTCATTATTTCGATCCTTGGTTTTGCCTTCGCGCTTACAGTTTTAAAATATCCGGGCTTAGCACCTGCCAGAACGTCGGAAGTGACCCTTGAAATGAGAATATTCTGGGAGAAGCTCTTCGCATCTCCCGGTTTAGCACTGATCCGCCCGGACCTGTTAGTCGGAATCCTCCAGCATTTCGGGCTTGCGATGCTGCCAGTCATTTTTATCGCGAGAATGCAAAAGGCAAGGGAAGAACGTGCCGGGGGAAAAAAAGTTGTCAACTGGTGGTATGTGTCGCTGGGTACGCTGTTTATCATACTCATGTTCATGGAATGGACCAACAGGTTTAAAGCTGGCGTCAGTATCTGGTTTCCCTACGCGCCGAACAGCCTGTCACCGGAAGGATTCGGCCCGAGGTCGGACACGCTCGTACTCACAGCCGGGCACGAGCTGGCAACATGGATTCGATTCATACTCACGGTGCTTGGAACATGCGGCGGAATTTTCCTTGCCTGGTTATTATCACGGACTGTCAGGCTGAAAGGTGTGAACTGGAGATCGCCAGGCACTCTCATCACTCTGATCGGGCTGGCGCATATCGCGATTATTTTTGTGAACAAGAACTTTTTTGACCGCTACCTGTTGCCGATGATGCCGTTCGCGCTTATGTGGCTCGCGCCGTTATTAAAAAATACACCCGCAAAATCCCGGCTTCCCCTCTGGATTCTGACACTTGCACTACTCGCTTTCTCGCTCTGGGGAACCGCCGATTTCCTGGGATGGACCAGGGCAAAATGGGATATTTCAAACAGTGCGCATGAAATGGGAATGCCACCGAGCCAGATCGTGGTCGGTTACGATGTGGATGGAATTTTCAACTACAGTAATGAAACATATCCTGGCCTTGTATTCGAGGGACGTCCGAACACCGGCGTATGGTGGGTCGACAGGCTCGGAATGCAAAACCTGCCATATTATATTGTTTTTGAAGAAGGAGCGGATCCATCGGGGACCTTTTGGAAAAATTACATCCGGACTGAAATTAGTAACGACAGGATGAGGGTCTGGGCGCATCCCGCAGTTTTTGAACAGCAGCAAAATGGGGAATAGGTCCAATAATCTGAAATTATACTGAAATGTCAGAAAAAGATGTCATTATTGTGCCGCGCATGGTTCGTGAATTATAAAAATATGTAGGAACGCTGCTTGCTGCGTCCCTGATGGGCAGAGCAAGCACTGCCCCTACAAGTTTCGCAAACTTGAAATAAATAATTGCCCCTATCCTGTCTCTCTGCTATATTCCCCTTACCCGTTATTTACCGAGGTGTTCTGAAAATGACCGAATTTGCGAAATTCGAGGAAGTCACCGGACCGATCAACAGGGAATTCCGTACCCATGTTTGCGGACAGCTTCGCGACGCCGATGCCGGGCAGAAAGTGCGGCTCTCCGGATGGGTTCACCACCGTAGGGATATGGGCGGAGTAATCTTTCTCGTTTTACGCGACAGGTTCGGAATCGTGCAAATCACATGCGACCAGTCAATTTCTCCCGATGCTTATAAGATTGCGTCCGAGGTTAAAAATGAGTTCGTGGTCAGGGTTCGTGGAACCGTGGCCCGGCGTCCCGCGGGCCTGGAAAATCCGGACATGCCCACAGGTGAAATCGAGATCAAGGCTAAAGAAATTGAGATTCTCACGCCTGCCGAAACCACACCTCTCGTAATAGAGCAGGAAGGAAACGAGGAGCCGGCGTTTCGCTGGAAATACCGCTACCTTGAAATGCGCCGCCCCGATGTCCAGCGGCGGTTCATCGTGCGCGACAGGATCATAAAATTCATCCGCGATTTCCATCACGATCGTGGATTTGTGGAGATTGAAACCCCGATCCTGTGCAAGTCCACCCCCGAAGGAAGCCGCGACTATCTTGTGCCGTCACGCATCGAGCACGGGAGTTTCTACGCGCTGCCTCAAAGTCCGCAGATGTTTAAGCAGCTCTCGATGATCGCGGGATTCGATAAGTATTTCCAGATCGCGAAATGTTTCCGCGATGAGGACCTTCGCGCGAATCGTTCACCGGAATTTACCCAGCTCGATGTCGAGATGAGTTTTGTCGATGAGGAGGACATTTACAGCCACACCGAGGACATGATGGTCGGGCTTATAAGTCAGATTACCGGGCTGAGTGTCCAGGCGCCGTTCATGCGAATGACATACTGGGAAGCGATGGAGAAATACGGCACCGACAAACCCGACCTGCGTTTCGATCTCCCGATCATAGATATATCCCAGGCGTTTAAAAATACCGAATTTAAAATCTTCCGGTCCATCATTGATTCCGGCGGCACGATCCGATGTATCCACCTTGCCGGAGCGCAGCCATCGAGGAAGGAGATCGAAAATTTCCAGGGGGATGCTGCAAAGGGTGGCGCGAAAGGTCTCGCCTGGATTGCGTACGAGGATGAAAAAATTCGGAGCGCAATGGGTAAACATGTAACTCAAGAAGAATTCCTAAGTGTAAAGGAACTAACAAAAGCTGATAGTGGGGATTGCGTATTAATCGTAGCCGGTGAAAAGAAGCTCGTTTTTGAAAGCCTCGGCTACCTCCGTAACGCCCTTGCGAAATTCTATGATCTTGTTGAGCCTGATGTTTACCGGCTGTGCTGGGTGACCGATTTCCCAATGTTCGAGTTTTCAGACTACGAGGGGAAGATCGTCAGCCAGCATCACCCGTTCACACAGCCGAATGCCGAACAGTGGCAGGCATGGCTGGACGCAGGAAAACCCATGGAAGGCGATCTGCTCTACGGGATGCTCTCCCGCTCCTATGACATCGTCCTGAACGGTGATGAGATCGGCGGAGGCTCGATCAGGATCCACGATCCCGGCCAGCAGTCTGAGATATTCAGGATCCTCGGCCTTTCGGAAGATGAATTGAATGAAAAATTCGGGTTCTTTATTGAGGCTTTGAAATATGGCACCCCACCACATGGCGGGATCGCTCCGGGCATCGACAGGATCGTCATGCATCTACTGGGGGAGGACAGTATCGCTGAATGCATGGCGTTCCCGAAAACCCTCAAAGCCGCCGACATAATGATGGGCTCGCCATCGCCGATCGGCGATGAACAGCTTCGCGATCTCGGCCTGAAATTGATCTGACAATTAATCCTGCCCGCTACCCTCTCATAGAAACAGAATCCCGTGCTATCACCCACAGACACGCCTTCCGCCGTCGCACTTGCTTTGGCGGAATTGTCGCTCAGTCTGTGGGGCCTGTATCAAAACCACTTGTAACAGAGCCGTTTGTTTCAGTACCACGACCGTAAGGGGTTGTTGAAAAAGTACTAAATCCCGTAGCGCAGGACGCCGGCCTGCAGTACCGCGGACGGCCCGTCCGCATGGAGAGCGGTATCGGAAGTTTTGATCCCTTGTGATTTTTCAGTCTAATAACTTTTTCAACAACCCCGTAAGTGAGTGGTTTACCAACTACCACTTTAGTATATTCTACAACGAATCTGTAATGTGATTCTCACCACCCACATACACGCCTTCCGCCGTCGCGCTTGCTTTGGCGGAATTATCGCTCAGTCTGTGGGAGGCAGCCGTCTTTTGTGATTCGCATTTCAAATTCATGTCTATAATATTACGTACAAACTCAGGGACGAATCTGTAGGGGAACCAGTATTCGTTTACTGGCTAAGCATCGCTAGAGCATCTCTAGCCGAATTGGCTTTATAAGAATCAGAATCGTTAAGTAATCCCTCTAATACAGAAATTGCTTCTTCGGAGTTCGGGTCTATTCTTAGCAGTGCAGCACCGGCATCAACCATGTTCAAATTGAAAGGATCCTGTAGAATAATTAATAAATCATGTTTAGCGGCTTCTGCATCGGGCCCGATTGCACCTAGAGCATCCATGGCAGACCTAACAGTAAAAATGTCTGAATCATGAAGAAGTGCGATCAAGTCAGGGACAGCATTCTTTGCTGCTGGTCCGATCATGCTGATTGAATCGAGTGCAATTCCCTGGATACCCTTATCATTACTGTGAAGTGCATCGATGAGAAAAGATACTACGTTATCATCTTCGGATCCGATCCTTTTTAAAGCATACATTATGGCATAGCGTATAATTGAATCCGGGTCCTCGGTCCTGAATATTTCGATCAAAACGGGAACTGCATGCTCCGCGTATTCAGTAAAAACCCCAATACGTTTTGCTGCCTGAAATTTATAGTAAGGATCTTGATTCTGTAATAATTCAATAAACACATCCAGAGCCCGTTGATGGTCCTCATTAAAAATATTCATATCGGAGCTAACCATGCCAACATAGGTTGCAGCTTCAATCCGAACATCGATATCCTGATCTTGGAGAAGTGGTAATATTAGTTCCAAATGATTTTCGACATATCCGTTATATATATATGCTTTATTCAGGGCTTGCATGCCAACAAGCTTGAGTTTCTGATCATCTTCCTGAAGAAGTTCAATAATATTTGGCATAAATTCACCGAGCAATATATTATTGCCCCTAACTGTCCTCGCCGCACAATAGCGAACCTTCGGATCCTCATGATCAAACGCCATCTCTATACTTGGTATAAGAGATTCCAGGATATCAGGATTTTCAACCCCAACGTACACTACATATGCAATGTTCATATTCAGAAGCAGGTTGTCGTCGCTCCATTCATCCAGGAGTGCCTGATTGATTTCATCAATGCTCATGGGCTCATCATGTTCCCTCATGACCATGAACAGGAATGCCATATATGCGGCCTCACTCGTAAATTCATCGGGATTACCAAGCTGGCTGATTAATTCAGTCATTACTTCAGGCTTTGAACCTATTAAGCCAAGTGATATTGTCGCCATTTGACGAATATACGGATCATTATCACTAACTAGGCTAATTATCGTTTCTATTTTATCCGGTGTGTTCCAGTCACGTATAATCTCTTCTCCAATCACCGAGCTCAGAGAAAGGCCACTCTCAAAATCAATTGAACCGTCAGTACTCCGTCGGATATTGTTAGGAGATGACAATTTGCTAATTAGCTCACGGCATGTATCCTCTAAACCACTCTCACTTTCAGCAATGCAGGAGTTTGCGAAGATTACACAGATGATGAGAGCTGACAATATTTTGATTTGCTTTAACATCCTTTTTCCTATCTGTAATTATTTCATTTTTCACCAGGCATGCAAATAAATGGTGTAGGCAAGAAGTTTTAATTTAAGTTTTATACAACGCAATTCTCAATTATATGGCTCTGACCTGTAAAAAATATTTACGGTGGTCTTGTTCTGAGATATCATAATCATGAATTCAACTGTCTCAGGTTCATCAATTAGAAAAATATGACGCATTTCCCCTGTTGTTACCCAGAGGCGGCTATTATCCCTGCTCCATCCATCGAGATCGGCATAGAATTCCTGTGTTTCATCAAGATCGACATTTCCAGTTATATAAGTCATAAGTAACTTCCCTCCACGAGCTACACCACTATGAGAGACAGTCAACCCATCCATAATTGGAATGCTGTCTGGCCATCCTGGAGGGAGTCGCCAGGGGATAGATTCTGCATGATCCGGGTCCTCCGATGATGATAGCGTTTGAGGTTCTTGTTCAGGATCCGTTGTTTCTTGAATGGGCAGTAGTGGGCGATCATCAGTTTCTTGCGTTGGATTTTTATTAGTACAGGCTGGAAGAAATATTAGCAAACACAGGACGGGAATAATGTAAATGATAAATGGTATTCTCATAACTATCCTCCAGTTGTTTATTTAAGATAACAGAACCCATATCAAATAGATATGGGCCTACCGATCTTATGCACGTGTACAGCAATTGGAGTTTATTGGGGGAGTCACCATAAGGTCAAGCACCTCCAAAATCGCTCCGCGATTGTGGAGGCGGCACCGGGGATTGTGGAGGCGACACCGGGGATTGGATTTTGATCAATTAACCCCATAACAATTAACCCCATATCAATTATCCCCATGGCCGACATTCTGCTCATCGAGGTGGCGGATAATCTCCCCCGTCACAGTAAAATAAACATCCTCCGATATATTTGTCGCAAGATCGGCAATTCTTTCAAGATGCCTGCAGACTGAAATCGTATAAAATGCCCGGTCGATAATACCCTTCTCGCTCCGCATCCTGTCCCTGAGATTCCTGTAAATTTCCATGTGCAGTTCATCAACGCTGTCATCGGTTTCAATAATTTTCAAAGCCAGATCCGCATCCTGCCTGACGAGCGCGTCCAGAGAATCCCTGACCATTCCCTGCACGATTTTCACAAGCTTTTCGAATTTATCAGGCATCCCGATCGGGTCCTGTTTCGCGAGAACCGCGGCCCTTTTCGCGATATGCGACGCAAGGTCCCCCATCCGCTCGAGATCATTATTGACTTTAAGAATGGCGACTATATACCTGAGATCGCCCGCGACCGGTTGATGAAGCGCGAGAATTTTCAGGCAGTCCTCCTCGACCTCTATCTCCTTCAGGTCGATCTCCCCGTCGCCCGCCAACACCTGTTCGGCGAGTTCCACGTTACGGTTTACCATGGAGTCGATAGCCTTGTTAGTCGCTTCCTCGACAATCGCTCCCATAGTGAGGATGTCTTTCTTGAGTCTATTCAGGTCCCTTTCAAGATGAGCTCTCATTTGTTTTTATCCTTTACTTACATGTTAATTGAATCCAGGTTGCTTTCGAAATCGTCATCCGAATTTTCCGGTAATGTAATCCTCTGTTTGTTTCATCGACGGCTTCGTGAACAACTGCTTCGTACGATCGAACTCCACAATCTCGCCCTTGTAAAAGAACGCGGTATAGTCCGACACCCGCGCCGCCTGCTGCATGTTATGGGTCACAAGCGCGATGGTGTATTCGTTCCTGAGAATCATGATCAGCTCTTCTATTTTCGAAGTCGCCCCCGGATCGAGCGCGCTGCAAGGCTCGTCCATCAAAATAACTTCCGGTTCGGTAGCGATCGCGCGCGCGATACACAATCTCTGTTTTTGTCCCCCGGATAATGCCAGTCCCGATTTATTCATCTGGCTCTTGACCTCATCCCAGAGCGCGGCGCTTTTCAATGCCGTCTCCACCCGATCCGATATCTCGCTTTTAGAGATCTTATAATGTAATTTTAATCCATAAGCCACATTTTCAAAAATACTCATCGGGAATGGTGTGGGCTTCTGAAAAATCATCCCGACCTTTTTCCTTAGCTTTAGTAGATCGGTCGACGGCGAGAGAATATTTTCCCCATCGATCATGACCGTTCCATCGGCTTTCTGATCGCGGTAAAGTTCGTAAATGCGATTAAACACGCGTATGTGGGTTGATTTTCCGCAGCCGGACGGTCCGATGATCGCGGTGACACGGTTCTGTTTGATTTCGATATCGTTGTCGTGAAGCACCTGGTGATTTCCGTAGAAAAAATTCAAATTATTCACGACAATTTTGCTCGGGATACTGTCGAAATCGTCCAGAGGCAAATCACTCGATCGCCCGAGATCGATCCTTCGGGTCAGAACACCGGAATTTGTTGATGTCTCTGTCATTTTTCTATCCACGCTCCCGTTGTTCATCGGAGAAGACAATCCTCGCGATTACCGATAACACAAGTATGGCTCCGGTTATCAGTAATGACCCGGCCCATGCCTGTCCTTTCCACGTTTCATATGGCGACAGGGCGTACTGAAAAATAGTCACCGTCAGGTTTGGAGTAGCTTCGGTCATATCGTACATGTATTTAAACGGACCCGAATCCGCGAGCCATGTGAAGTGATTGTGATTGAACGCTGTAAATAAAAGCGGCGCGGTCTCACCGGAAACCCTCGCGATCGCGAGAAGAATCCCGGTTATTAATCCGGATCTCGCCGCACGGAAAATTATCTGGATTATCATCTTCCAGTGCGGGGAGCCAAGAGCCAGTGCGGATTCCCTCAGCTCGTTCGGAACCAGCGCAAGCATATCCTCGGACGTTCTCGCCACCACCGGCAGCATGATAATCGCGAGCGCCGCCGCTCCTGAAAATCCGGAAAACCCACCAAGCGGCACAACCAGCAATGCGTATACAAAAACACCGATCAGGATCGATGGTGTGCCGATCAGGATATTTGAAAAGAACCTGACTGTTGTTGAGATCGGATGCTCGCGTCCAAATTCAGAGAGGTACACTCCTCCGAGGAGACCCATGGGTACACCGATCAGGATAGCGAGAAGCGTGATGTAAAAAGTCCCGAGAATCGCGTTCGCCATACCGCCGCCTTCGATCATATGTGGCGCGGTGCGCCTTGTGAAGAAATTGATATCCATCGCGCTGAATCCCTTTATTGCTACATCCCAGAGGATCCAGACCAGGAAAATGATTCCGATCAACGCGAATACGAGTGATAGAATCCGGACGAACAGGTCGAGTGCTTTTCGTGCTGTAAGTGATTTCGTTTTCATTACTAACTCTCGTGTTTACCCAGCTTGTTGATCCAGAGCTGCGCGATTACCTGGAATATGAAAGTGATCGCGAACAGGATCAGCCCGAGTTCGATCAGAACAGACTTGAACATCGGGTCATTCATCGCTTCGCCGAATTCAAGCGCGATTGACGACGCGATTGAATTTCCGCCGGCGAACAGCGACGCACTTATGTCGTGGCTGTTGCCGATCACAAAAGTAACCGCCATCGTTTCTCCGATCGCGCGTCCCAGCCCGATAAACATCGCTCCCACAATCCCGCGAATTCCGTACGGGAGGCTAATCTGGCGAGTTACTTCCCACATTGTCGCGCCCGCCCCATGCCCGGCTTCCTTGAGAACCGGAGGCACCATCGCAAGCACGTCTCTCGAAACCGCGGTGATGAAAGGCAGTATCATCAGGGCGAGGATTATTCCCGCCGTGAGCATCCCGATTCCGATAGGCGGTCCGGAAAACAGGACATTGAAAATAGGCCAGGCGCCGAAATTCCTGCTCAGCCACGGTTCAACTACTGTCTGCATAATCGGCACGAAAACAAAAAGTCCCCACATGCCGTAGATGATGCTCGGGATCGCGGCGAGAAGTTCGATCGCGCCTCCAACAAATTTAGCTAAAATCGGATGCGACAATTCGACAAGAAATAAAGCGATTATCACACCCATCGGGGCCGCGATCAGCATGGCGATTATAGTTGAAACGAGTGTTCCGTAAATTGTACTCGCCGCGCCGAATTCTCCGGCCACCGGATTCCAGGTGTTGTCCCAGAGGAAACGCCAGCCGAATTCTTTGATCGAGGGTAGGGAATTAACAAGAAGGACGGTAGCGATCGCGAGCATTATTACAATAATTGAAATCGCTCCGGTCATCGAGAGCAGTCGGAAGGCCTGATCGGGAATGTTTGTACGCGATGTATGGTCGGATTTATTCACGGTGAAATATTTTGCTTGTTGATTCCAATCTTAGATTCAGGGACGCCTTTCCACTCGTCTAACGAGTTGAAGGTGTCCCTGGTAAATATCCTGTTACTAAGAATTCATGGGGACACCTTCAGACCTGGAAGATCGGAAAGGCGTCCCCATGAATTCAAGGAAGGTCGGAAAGGCGTCCCCATGAATTCAAGGAAGATCGGAAAGGCGTCCCCATGAATTTATTACACGCATTCTATGAGTAAATTTACCAGACCTGTGTGAAGCTTGTGTTAAATAAATGTTACGATTCGATGACAATGGGAGATAATATTTGTCATGAAATTGACACATTCCCATCACGAATTTATAACAGTCGCGTGCTAAAGTGTAGAATGAAATTCAGGTGACTCGAATGAAAAAAATAACCTGGTTTGTTATTTCATGCTTATTACTGGCTGGGATTCTGGCCAGCGGGTGTGATTCGTCCCAGTCAACGAGAATCTCGTTCACCGGTGCGGGAGCATCGTTTCCATACCCGATCTACTCCTACTGGGCATATATCTATGAAGAAGTTTCGGGTGTCGAGATCAATTACCAGGCGATTGGATCGGGCGGAGGGATTTCAGCGATCAAGGGCGGGCAGGTCGATTTTGGAGCGTCCGACAAACCTCTTGAAATTGATGAACTGAACGAGGACGGGCTGATCCAGTTTCCGATGATTATCGGTGGTGTCGTGCCGGTAATAAATGTTCCGGGGATCGGTCCCGGTGAAATAAGGCTGTCCGGGAATACACTTGCGCGTTTGTTTCTCGGTGAGATAACGAACTGGAACGATCAGGAAATTCTTGTATACAACACTGAAATGGAACTTCCGAATCTGGATGTGACCGTTGTGCATCGCGCGGACGGATCGGGCACCACATGGATTTTCTCAAATTACCTTGAAAGGGTTTCACCAGCCTGGGAAAACAGGGTAGGGGTGGGGAAATCGCTGGACTGGCCGGTCGGACTTGGCGCGAACAAGAACGAGGGGGTCGCGCAGAATGTCATGACAGTGCCCGGATCGATTGGTTATGTCGAGTACGCATACGCGCATGAAAACGATCTGACCTATTGCACGCTTCAGAATCGCGATGGGGAATTCGTTACCCCGACCATAGAATCATTTTCAGCAGCCGCCGCGAATGCCGACTGGGAAAATGCGCCGGGATTCTACATGGTCCTTGTCGACCAGCCCGGTGAAAATTCCTGGCCGATAACAGGCGCGAGTTTTATTCTTATCCACAAACACCAGGACGACCTCGATATAGCCCGTGGCATGCTGGAATTTTTCGACTGGTGCTTCACACACGGACAGGACAGGGCAATCGAGCTCGATTATGTACCGATTCCCGAGAATGTGGTCGAGTTGATTGAAAACACCTGGGCTGATGAGATCACAGTCGGCGGGGAGGCTGTTTGGGAGTAAAGCTGTATCAGAGCCCCGAATGTTAATGAGGGGACTGCCAACTGGTGTTTTGGAACTTGGCAGACCCCTCATTAACATTCGGGGCTCTGATACTAGAGCCTGATACTGGAACCGGGTCAGTAATACCAACTAATCATTCAGCTCAATTCCACCACTCACGACAATAATCACTCCATCCGGACGACCATCGGGACCGACATAAATTGATTCCATTGTCATCGGAAATGATATAGGCTGATTATATGAATACAGGCTCCTGTCCTCATAGTCGCCCCAGAGGTTATAAACATCCTGACCCGGATTATCGATCGCTCCATAACCGGCAAGTTTGTAGTCGATAACCCATCCCGTGATATACGCTCTTGGATTTGTACCACCGCCGAGAAATGGTGAATATCCTGCAAGACCTTCGAAAATTCCGTAGTAATAAAAATTTCCCGGCGACAGCCAGAACTGGTGATCATCATGGAATGTAGTAGTGTAATTGAGATCGTATTCGGAGTACCAGGGATTTGTATATCCCATTGGCCATTCTAACTGGTCTGGTTCAGGCATAACCATTATCGGCCATGGCGCATGACGCTGGCCTTCCGATACATCCCACATAAGAGTCCCGACTTCACCTCCGACCTCGCGACGCACGTATAATAGACTTCGATCGGAAGGCTGTGCCCAGATATTCGTTCGAGTCATTTGCATCATACCGAAATGGTATTCAAGTGGTCCGAAACCATTCTCTGCCGGGTTAGTTTTAATTTTCCCTTCTTTCAAAACATCCCAGTCCGCCATGAATGGATTCTGAGGATATTCAGCGAGGTACCCGTAATGAATCAGGACATCCATATCACCCTGGTACGGCTGATAACCGGGATCGTCGGGTGGAAAATAGTAGCTATGCTCGGTGTTTGGATTGATTGGAGCGGATAATGTAGCGAATGTATCAGTTTCATCTCCACCGTAAAGGATGTAGGGATAATACCCCCCGGAATCGACCGCATATCTCTCAAGGGCAATTTGAATCTTGTGTATGTTCGCCTTGACCTCTTCCTCCTGTTCCGATGCCCCCGCCTTCACAAGTCCAGGAAGTGCTGCAGCTACTATTATCGCCAGGATCGATGTAACAACAAGTAATTCAATCATAGAAAATCCGGTCGATGTTTTAAAATTTCTCATTCCGATACCTCCAGGACTTCAATGTTACTGCCGAATTCAAAGCCCGATGTGACTTCAATGATCACCCAGTCGTTGATCCCGTCAGGGCCTGAGATAAGCGGATCCTTACCGGGTTCAGCGAGCATCTGGTTGGTTCCCATTGGCGATGCCCCGGTCCAGGGATCGTATTCGGCAGCCGGGTAGCCGGTTGCTTCCACGCGTGCCTGGTTAGCTGCTCCGGCGGTTGAATCGAGGTTTATCCCAATATTAATTTGATATTCTCCTAATGAGCCCTGCGGCATCCAATGACTGGCCGGCATCCTGTTGAAGTAATCCATGCCAAGTTTTTCAAAACTGTCGCGATGGGCTGGTGCGCCGTAACCGTAGAGGTAGTACCCGACCACGTCGTTATTATGCACAACGTTGACCATACCCATATGAACAGCACCATAATTTGCTGCGTAATGAACATAAACAGGCGCAAGATCCTCGAAGATCGGGTGGTAATAAAAATTCCCTGGAGCATCAAGATCGGGATCGCTTTCACCAGTTTGTTCTTCAATATTTTCAGTTGTGTAGAGAATGAAATCCGTTTGCGGTGTATCCCCCCAACCGAATCCCAAGTCGAACATTTTATCACCGTGAAACCCACCGTACGGGTAGGCACCTGTAGCCCCGGTATTTCCATCACTTGATGAGTTCCACAGGCCATTATCGGGACGCGCGAACGGGTTAACAGGGAATTCAGACAGGTATCCCCACTGAATGAGCGGATCTACCATTTGCCTGATCTGTGTAAATCCAACAATCCTTGAATAATCTGATGTTTTACAGAACGGGGTCATGCCATATGTCGGCCAGGTAGCAGTATAGTTATCTCGCATGTTTGAAAAATTTATGATGATATTGCTGTCTCTCTCAGCCCCTATCATGAAAAGCGGGTAGTAACCCCCTGAATCGACCGCATACCTCTCAAGCGCAATTTGAATAGTGTGGATATTCGCCTTGACCTCTTCCTCGCGTTCGTTCACATTTGCGCGTACGAAAGAAGGCAGTGCGAGTACGAGGATGATTGCCATTAACGCAAGAGTTACGGTTAACTCGATCGCGGAAAATCCCCTGTCTCTCATATTGACCTCCCGTGGATTATAGATTTCTGAATAATATTATACTGCTATCTATGAGACAATACATACCAAAGAAAGTTTCGGTATATTATACTGAAACTCTGGTATGATTTTCACAAGGTAAAAACAATCCTGCACAGGAGACCGTACATATGCGTTTCTCAATTCAATTAATTTCCATTTTATTCATGATCCTCATACTCTCTGCCGCCTGTACACAGACAGGCGAATCAAATAGTGCGGATGAACCCGAACCGGGTGGTGGTCCGCAAATTGGTGAACCGGCAACATTTCTGCCTGAGGATATGGTCCGAATCCCGGAAGGCTGGTGGGAGTCGATTCCCTTTATGGCGGGTTTCGAAGTCGATGATTTCCGCACGTCCGACGATGGGATGATGGCTGTACTGCATGGCGATTTCGATATCGAACGCGTGACCGATTTCTATTCCACCATAGAAGGCTGGGAACCCGATCCCGATCCGGAGCTTGCATGGATGCTCGAAGGCGATAATAGAAAGATAAACTACATCCGCGATGAGTTTAAACTGATGATAACAATCAGCAAGCTGGAAGATTCACTCACGTTGACAATCGTGGTTGTGAAATAGATCGAATCAGGTTTACCGGATTATTTTCAAACTACTTCAATTACTCATCTGTTTTCGGCAGCACACGAATTGTAGCCATATCTGCCGATATGTCAAAACTAACAATTTCAAAACGAAGAAACTGTACACTCGTCACAATTGAAGGCCGTTCATATGCATCGTATTGAGTGGTTCGTCTCCCAAGAATTGCCGTTTCTCCAACTAGTCCACATGACACTTTTTACTTTATACTTAACATATTGACAAAACCGGGAAGTGTGGTAAACTATTTGTGTAATTAATATCCTGAGGAGGTTGAGAAATGCGTAAAATTTTATTTCTTTTTGTTATTCTTGTTCTCGTTACCATCCCTATTAACTCAGCTCAAGGTTGGCCTCCGCCGAACGACAGTCACCCTTGTTACCTACCGAACAACGTCTTTACATGGTGCAACCTTGACCTGCCCAATCAGCGATTTGAAGGGTATATGACCATGGATTGGCGACCTGATGTAGAAGTGGATTATCAAGGAACAACTTACCATGTCACAATAAAAATCTACGGTGTTTATTATGCCAATGGTCAGCGGAAACCTGGGTGTCAGAGCTCTGCAGCTACACCAGCATGTTTTTGGAACACATGGACTTGTGTCTGGAATGTGGGCGATCCTTATTATCAAAACTGGGATGCATGCGTCAACAGGGCTAACAAGTTAATGCTCTATTGCTGGCCGGTTCAAGGGTGCATTGATGTAACCGGCACCGGTGCTAATGCCCCCATTGCTTATTATCTTAATATTTACCTCGATACAGAAGCCAATATGCTGAGGCCGGCTACAGGTGCACCAAGGCTTATACCATACGAGGATTCTAGACATGTTTATGCTATGCGGCCGACTGTTATGTCGGGAGGTCGATATTGTCCAAATTACAGCCAACCCACAGGTTGCCCATAAAATTCTGCGGAGGGAAAAAAATGAAAAATTCAATTAAAACCATTTTTGTTATCATAATCCTGTTTCTCATTACTTCATGCGCCTCACAAAAACAGGATGCGCAATTGCCTTTAACGGATAACCCGGAGGCAAACCCGGACCCCGGCTTGAAAGTTATCACAACTGAAGAAGACCGGTCGTCCGGTGTCATGCCCTACAACCCGAACGGCTTAAGATGGTATGAGTGGCAATCCGGTTACGTTCATTGGGTAGCCGGGATGGCGATGTGGACAAATCGCGATTTAATGGGTTGTGATTTCCCGTTGGATTACGATGAATTGTTAAGCTCGGGTCTTCTGCCCGTGATCTTTCACAACCGCTATACGGGGGAACCGATTAAAAGCACCGAGGAATATGCGCCCGGTGATATCTTTTACGATGTGGATTTATCCACCAGCACAATAACATTCAGCATTCACCGTGGCCCCCTGGACGAGGTATTCGATCCCGAGTCAACCGGCGGTGAGTGGCTTCCATACCGTGGCAGTCTCAGGGACAGTGTTACGGATGGTAAAACAGTGAAAATGGAAACGGTTGGTGACCCAACTACCTTTAATAACTCCGTCCCCGCGTCAGAATTCCGTGAATATTTCAGATTCCCTCCGGATGACGATGCGCGCGTTCGGGTTTGCATTGTCTATAGATTCATCAATGATCTTGTGTATTACCTGGGTGAGTTCGTGGATCGAGTCCCGGGATCGATCGATGAATATATTGCCATGGTCGGTGAGAAAAACCCCGTTGCCTGGATAAATCCTTATACGGGAGAAACAATGAGACAGGTTGAATGGTTTAGCGTTCCGCTCTACTACGGCGTCACCAACGACCCGGTCGTCGACCCCATCCCGGATATTACACGCGATCGTGCCGCGCCCGCACCTTCACCACCACCCGAGGATATAGCCGGAAACTATGCTTATAAAGTCGCCTTTTCACCTGTTGTAGATACTGAATTACGGGCATACGCGCAATTTTACTTTAAACAACCGGACGGTTCTATTGCCGCGTATCTCGCGATAGGAGTCGGTCCCCAGGAAAAGCATGCAGGTGCGGTTAAGTTGGATTAATGAATTGATACACTGCTGTTCAGGATAAATTGGTTTTGAGCAAGGTTACCCCATAGGATAAGGCATCCAGAGGGAGAGGGTTTGCCCTACCCTTTCCAGGCGCAGCAAGCAGCGCCCCTACATATGGATTTTTTGTAATTCACCAGGGCGCAGCAAGCAGCGCCCTACAATATAAAAAAACATGCTTTCACCATACGCAGTTTAATAGATCTCATTTTCTTATATAATACCTGAGAAACCCGGTTCACACCGGGTTCCGCCGCATTGAAACTATTAATGTAACTTAGCTGGCTTTAATGTCCCTTAGGAAGGAGCAATTTTTCTGCGTGGCTTCACAACGTGGTAAAAAGAAGAATTCTTCGAGTAAATCGAAGAGTAATAATGTCACCAAAAGAGTAAGAGAAGAACGTGCCGACGCGTTCCGACGCGGTGTGAATACTGTCCTTGTCCTTGTTTTTATCGGTCTTTTCGCATATGGCGGATATTCGATATGGAATTTCCTGGGACGCCCGGGACTGCCTGAAAAACCGGGGATGGATAATAACGCATGTGTCAAGCTCTATTTTTACGATAACGCGGTCACTTACCTGGTCCCGGTGAATCGATACATCACCCTTGAGCCGGGCGAAACCATTACCGCAAGGGCTATAAAGGAATTTTCAATCGGCCCGAACGACTCGTACCTCGCACGTGTATATCCCGCAAATATTCCAATCCCAGGGGTCCTTGTAAACGGTGAAGTGGCGATCGTCGACCTTCCGCTGGAAATAACCGCTCACCTTGGCGGCACTATGAGAGAGAAGGACCTCCTCAACGCCCTCTCACTTACTGTTATCGCGGCAGGGGAATGCGAATCGGTCCGGATTCTGATCGCCGGGGAGCCCCAGGACGCCACGCCGGAAGGATACGATCTTACCGAGCCGCTGAAGCCGCCGGAATATTTCAATCATGTTCCGGATTTCGGACTTCAGGGCGACTCAAAATGGATCTCAACCTGGTTTCTTGATTCATCAGCCAGGTATCTCGTTCCTTTAGCCCTCGAAGTGCCCGCGCAGGTTGAGGACGCCAGCGCAGCGATCGAGCGGCTTCTCAAGGATCCGCCGCAGCTTTCGTACCCGCCGCCGAGCCGTGTTTCCCCATCCGGTTACAGTCTTGAGCGATTAATCGTAGAAAGTGACGTCGCTACGGTGGATATATCGGTTCCCGATTCCCGAACCGCGTTTGCCGATCACGATGTAAATCTTTTCAGGCGGGCGGTGTACCTGACCCTGAAGGCATGCTGCGGTGTTACCGATATAAGAATTAAGATCAACGGTCGGGATATTGGCGATTATTCAAGGTTCGGAACCCTGCTTCCTGTGGCAAATGAAGATTCCTGGAATATCGAGAGCCAGGTGCCGGCCCAGGATTTCGACCAGGAATTAAATACGGAAGGCGGCGCGTGACAAAAAAAGCAGCCATACTGAGAATTTTCACTGCCCTGGTCGGTGTATGGCTGGTATTTTTACCCATTACAGCCCTTCATGCTGAATCAGCTACATTCGGTGGAGCACCTCTCAGCCATTCGTATATAACCAGAGATGGAAGCATTTATGTCGCGCTTTCCGATATTAACGATCGCCTTGGTGTATCGGTTTTATTTGACGGAACCCGCTTGATGCTCGGCGGGACTATCCACGGGACTCTTGTGGTTGACCCGTCAACGCACACGCTGATTATCAGAAATCGCACAATTGATTATAAACATAACCTGGTTCTTGAAAATGAGGAATGGTATGTCCCGGAAGAGTTTCTTGAACGCGCTCTCGGTGTCACAACACTGATCGACACTGAAAGCGGGAATCTATCTCTTTATCCGCTCGTTGTTTCGATATTTCCGTGCGAAACGCTCGTACAAATCAACTCGTCTCTTGTCCCGAATTTCCAGACTTTTGAACTCAGCGATCCACCCAGGCGGGTTATCGACATCACGAACGCCTGCCTGAACGTCACGAACCTGAGTGTCGGCAGCGATGACCTTGGGGTAGGGGGAGTGGCTGAAATCAGGGCAAGCCAGTGGCAGATCGATCCACCAACTGTGCGTGTGGTTATCGAATGGGATTCCGACCCAGCGCCCGGACATACTCTTTTCCCGGATAACAAGAGCCTTTCGATCATGATAGGCAGCAATGTATCAGGGGGGGCCCCAAGCTTCGGCCCGAATCTCCTTGAAACATCCCCGGAGACTCCTCAAATCACTGTTGAACCAGCGGGCAATGCAACCATTGATAACCCTTTAATAGACCTACCTGTCCAGCCACCGGACCCAGGCGGCATTCCTCCCGGTGAGACAAGGCTGGAGCCGGTCCATCCGGTTGAAAATCCGATACCACAGGATCCTGATAACGAAGAAAATATCCCGCTGGCGGAACTCGGCTGGGATGTCGCTTTCGAAATGAGTCCGGAAGGTGAAATCACAACCACAATAACTGCCCCGGCATTTGACGAAATTAACGATTTCACCCTCGCCGGAGATGGGATGCGTATAGTCCTCGATCTGAAAGGAAGCGTTCTACAGGGCCATGGTGAACGTTATGTGGGCGGCCTTGGTGAAATTAACGGAATCAGGCTTGGGCAGTTCGATGAAAATACAACCCGCATCGTTTTCGACATGCAACGGGTGGTTGCCTACAAGCTCGAGAGTAACCCGGCTGAAGGAAATATCGTGATCAGGATTTTAAAGGGGGACCTGATCGGGAAAACCATCTGTATCGATCCGGGTCACGGCGGACGGGATTCAGGGGCGCCAGGTCCAACTGTCGATGAAAAAGACCTGAATCTCGAAATGGCGTATTTCCTGAAGGGGTACCTTAAGGAGCAGGGCGCGAATGTTGTCATGACGCGCGAAACGGATATTTTCATTCCCCTCGCAAGCCGCATAAATATTGCGAGGCAGGCGCAGGCTGATCTATTTGTCTGCATTCATAACAACGCGACCGAGGAGCCGACCGCATTGCAGGGATCGCTGTTCCTCTATAGCGACCAGGATTTTATGCCTTTGTACAGGCTCGTTCATCGAGGGGTGGCGGCTCGTACCGGGGTGCCCGGACTTGGCCTGGTGGAGGATGAACGCGGACTTTATATCCTCCGTCATGCCGATGGAATGCCGGTTGTCTTTGTCGAGGGTGCCTTTATGACCAACGCGGTCGACTACGCGAGGCTTACCGACCGGTCGCGCGTTTATTCGAAGAATATCATGCTTGGAGTTATGGACGGGATACTCGCGTATTATTCCGGACGCGATCTTCCGCCGGTTGAGTATCCGGACATTGGCGGCCGGATCGATGTCGGGATTTTCGATCTTGTCGGGGGGCCGGTTGTAATCGATCATGAAGCCGACACGGGAAGTGCGTGGGGCGATACTCCGCCGGAAACTGTCTCCGATACTGAAGAATCAACGGATGAGACGGCCGAGTCGGATGAAGAGGACAACGGCTATCACCGCAATAGGGGTCGCGGCGGTTACAGGTTCGATTAAACCTGAAATCTTTCTATCCCGGTGCCAGGGATGCTATCACCCACCAATTACCATCCATCACGATTGCCGAAATTCTATTTATAGATCTATAGAGAAATTGCTCACCGGTTGATGTCGTGCCGGAGTTGAAACCATCCTGGTTCCCCAGACGGTTGAAATCACCGGGGCTTACAACAATAAATTCGATGTCATCCGGGAGTACGATCGGGGAAACAGGCTCGGTTCGGATGAGATGCCAGGCTTCGGGATGGACTTTTCCCATATGGGCGTAATAAAGGTTCGCGCGATCCATGTTGGTGCCGAATTCGAACGCGTACGCGGCCTGGGGAAAGATCGCGTGAGATTCGGGAAGGTAAATCTGCACCTGCCGAAAATGCTCCATTGAGACAATAACGGTTTTATCGGATGGGAAATTCTCCCTGATCGCGGTTACGAACGCATCGACACGGTCTTCTGAATTCCTTATCGACGCCAGGCTGAAAAATTCATTGTTCCGACCGGTCCAGTGATTCATGAGTGTCAATGAGACAAAGATAACCAGGATGGCAGTCACTAATTTTAACATCGATTTCCGGCTGAAAGTAATAATACTCGCGATCCAGATAAGGCATCTGACGAGTCCGATCGCCGCCAGGGGCATGAAAAACATCAGGTATCCGGGATGTGTCAGGTTCTTTGTCATGAAAAGAAAAGCGGGGATGATCCATAACAGGACAAGTAGTGCGGTTCGCTTTAAGGATGGGATTGATTCCCCAGGCTTGTTTTTCATTTTTACAAGGATAATAATTCCCGCTCCAAGGCTGTAAATAACCGGCAGGACCGCGAAATATCCAAGGCCGCCGAACGCGGACTTTCGGAAGATGTCGAGGTTTGCCAGGATGTTATCAATCGCAAATGGCCGAACGAACGGACCCGCTTCCGCCTGAAACGCGAGAATATATTTATTCAATCCTCCAGTCATTATGAGCATGGGTATTAACCAGATAAGCATCGCGACGATCAGATGAAAAGCGAATTTGATCCATGACAGCCTTCGATTGGTGTACATCGCGTACAGGGCCAGGGGCAGCGCGAACCAGAGGAAGGTCATTCGGAATCCAGAAAACAATCCAAGCGCCCAGGGTAGTAACCAGGGGGGGGTGTGGGATTCCCCGCCATCGGATGGGTGAATAACCAGCCAGTCTGAAACGATCAAGAGAAACGCGGCGGCAAATGCGGCTTCGATGGAATATGTATTCGGGTATGAAACGAAAAACCCTCCTAAGGGGGAAACGATAAAAATAATTGCCGCGCCAAATCCAGTGGCGTTGTCGAATAATTTAAGCCCAATTTGATAAACGAGTGCTGCCCCGATCGCAAATAAACATATGGACAGAAGCCACATAGCGAGTTGGCCATCGATTACTAGCAACTTGATCAACCAGCTTGAGAACACATACAGGGGATTGCCGGGCGGATGCGGCTGGTGGGCAAGGATATCGAATTTATCCAGGGCAAGTAAATACTGGATATTGTCCCAGTCGTACAGGATTGTTACACGGTCGGGCGCGCGGTAAAGTAGGGTGAGAATAAAGAAGCCGATTGGAAGCGCGAAGCGCGAGAAGTTTAAACGGGATTTTGAATAGGAATCTGCCACCTCGGGCAATTATACTTGCGAGAACTTTGTAAGTCATGTAATTGGTTAATAACAGTAGCCTGACCGTGAGGGAGGGTATATTAAGGCTGTTATGGTCTGGAGCCCTCCCTGATGGTCAGCCTACTGTTATCCACTCCCTGACGGTCGCGGCTCTGATACGCGGCTACTGTTATTCACTCCCTGACGGTCGCGGCTCTGTTACGTGGCTGATACATGGCGTCTGACTATCCCATCCCGTTTTTTGCTAACCTCTTACACAATTCCAGTGCAGCTTCCTCGGTCTCTACCTCTCCCATTACCTGCGCTTCCGCAACCTGCCTTAATAAATGCCCGATCATCGGTCCCGGGGGAATTTTGAGTTCGTGCATGATCGTCCCGCCATCGATAAGCTGCGGAGGTCTGACAACGATTTCAGTACGATTGTAAAAGCTGTCCAGGAGATAATCGGCGGCTTTACAATGTCGTTCATTGACCTCATCCGTAACCATCTCACCCTGCGCGCTGTAGCGGTCGGCAAGCGAAACAAGAATAATCCCCACCGCGGCGTCGTCATAGTCGCGGAAGAACCGGTACGCGACCCTTGGACGTTCGGTATTTTTCGGGATCAGGAATCCGGGGCGAAGGTGCCCCTCGATCAAAGCGCACATGAAATCCCGTTCGTAACCGGGGAATTTAAGATAGTTGAGGTAATCCCGGACAAGGTTAGCACCCAGACGTTCGTGCCCGATGAATGTTATCCGGCCATCGTCCTTAATCTCTTTGCAGTGAGGTTTCGCGATATCGTGAAGGAGCATACCGAGTTTGAGCAGAGACCTGCGGGAATGCCCGGACGGGTATTCGACGTCGATATATTCCCTGATTCTTCCCTCGTATAATTTCAGGACCTCATCCTCTAGCCTAAGGAGCTTCTCCAACTGGCGAATTGATTCAATCGTATGATCCCAGACATCTAGGTGATGGTAATCGTTTTGAGTGACCTCTTTCTGTAAAATAAGTTCCGGGAACAATGTTCTGAGGACACCATTAGAATCCATCAGCAGAATAATTTGATCGGCGCCATCGGGATCGAGTGCCTGCAGCAATTCAAGCTGGATTCTTTCACCTGCCACATGCCTGAGTTTCAGTGACCGGTTGTTTATTTCCTTCAGGGTCCCTGGATCGATTTCAAATCCGAGCTGTGCGGCGAATCGAAACGCCCGGAGAAGGCGTAGCGGGTCCTCATCGAATATCTCGGGCGAGGTTGCCCTGATGATCTTTTTGCCGATATCCGCAAGCCCATTGGCGGGATCGAAAATTTTACCTTTACCCTCACCGGTAAGTCCGATCGCCATCGCGTTGATTGTAAAATCCCTGCGCGTAAGGTCCTTCTCGCGTGTACCGCCTACCGGGTCTGTAAAATCCACCTGAGGACAGTCCTGGCTGACAACCCGGTATATCGCCTGCTCATGCGTATATTCAACAAGCCTTCTGTTTGTCTTTTCGGCAAATGCAGACGCAAGGTTGCGCGCGGTATCAGGGGTCGAGGTTGCAATATCGAGGTCTTTTACAGGCCTTCCGATTAGAAGGTCCCGTACAGCCCCGCCAACCACAGAAGGCATCGTATCGTCACATTCCTGAAGCGATTCAATCGTTTTTATTTCCGGACCCCATACCGGGTCGGCGAGAAGGAGTTCGTATGTGTCGAAGCCTGCCATGGATTTAATGCCGGGTAATTTTGACTTGTTTATATTATATTCACTTTTTACCCTGATGTCCCTCAAACGGGGTAGTTTCCAATTTCAAAATCAGCGATAAATTCCAATGTAAATTATGTATAATCCACTTTGAGTGGCTGAACACACAGAAAATTCAGATAATCACGCCCGGCTTCAAACTCCTGAACATGCAAAATTTTCAATGGAGAAAGACTGGCAAAAAGCTCGAGCCGAGACCAGCGGTTCAGCCATGCTCGCGATTATCGTTATCGGGATTATGGCCTTTGTTAAACTTGTTGCCGGGCTTCTCATTAATTCTGTGGCGTTACTCTCCGAGGGCCTCCACACTTTCATCGATCTGTTCGCCGCCATAATAAGTTACTACACGGTGAAAGCCGCCGCGGCGCCGGCCGATTCGGAACATCGCTACGGCCACGGCAAGATAGACAATATCGCGGGAATTATCCAGGCAGCATTTATTTTCGTTCCGACAATCATAATTATTTACCGGGCGATTATCGGAATCATCAATCTCGAAACAGTTCTGACCGGTGGTGGTGTCGGATTCGGTACCCTGGTCATGCTGCTGACAATATTGGTAAATATTTACCTCGCAATCAGGCTTCTCAATGTCGCTAAAAAACACAAGAGCGAGGCTATCCGTGCCGCGGCATACCATCAATTGAACGATCTATGGACTTCGCTGGGAGTTTTTCTCGCACTCGGAATTATCTGGCTTAAACCGGAATGGAAAATTCTCGATCCGATAGTCGCCCTTCTGGTTACGGGAATTTCGATCCATATGGCGTTCAGCCTGCTTAAGGTCAGCATTGACAGGCTTGTCGATAAATCCGCGGGCGTGAAGGTGGACCGGTCAATTCTTGATGTCCTCGATTCGAAAAAACCTCTGGTCAGGGGATATCATAACCTGCGAACGCGCATGGCGGGCTCGACCGTTTATATCGACCTGCACGTTGAAATCTGCGGGGAGCTTTCATTCCATGAGGCCCACACTCTGACCGAAGAGATCGAAAGAGAGATTATGGAGAAACTGGATGAATCGGACGTGATTATCCATATCGATCCATGTGTTGATGATTGTGAAAATTGCGAATTGGATCGGGGAAAGCGAGGGTAAATTAATAAAAAAATACCCGGTTAAATTTCAATACCGGGTTTGAATTTCCCGCAAAAGAAACAGGTTTTATTTATCGGTTGTTCCAGCCTTCCTGGCCTGTTCACGTCGCAGGGAACATTCAGTATGGTGGAGTTCCAGGTCGCCAAGATCAGCATCTTCGTCTTCCTGTAACTTGCGCCAGTTCTCCTCAAGGGCCTTCAGGGCTTGCTGTGCGAGTATTGAGCAATGGACCTTGACCGGTGGAAGGTCCAGTTCCTTCGCGATATCCATATTCTTGATCTCCATCGCTTCCGTGAGGGTTTTCCCCTTGATCCACTCGGTGAGGAGGGATGTCGAAGCGACCGCGCTGCCGCAGCCGTAAGTCTTGAATTTTACATCGAGAATTTGCTCGGTTTCAGGGTCGATTTTAATCTGGATGCGCATTGTATCCCCGCATGCGGGTGACCCGACAATTCCCGTGACAACGTTCTCCTCGTCTTCATCGAAAGCACCCATATTTCGCGGGTTTTCGAAATGGTCCATTAACTTGTCTGAATAACCGAGAATATGTCTCGGCTTTGTAGCTTTCTCGTCTGACATCTTAATCCTTTAACCGGTGGCACCGCACTGTCATTTCAAATCGGAATGTCCCCGGTGTTTATTTTGCTTTATTATTTAAATCAATGTTCATGCTGTGGATCGTTCCAGTCGATAGTGTCAAGATCGACTCCCTTCTGAGCCAGTTCAAATAATGGACTCATTTCCCTGAGCCTGTCAACAGCATGGACAAGTTTCTCAATCGTTAAGTCAACCTCATTTTCGGTATTAAACCTTCCAAGCGAAAACCTGAGCGATGCATGTGCCAAAGCGTCTGAGCATCCCATCGCGTCAAGAACATAACTCTTGGACAGGGTCGCGGATGTACATGCCGATCCGGATGAAAGGGCTACGTCCTTGAGCATGAGCATAATACTCTCACCCTCGATGTAATTAAAGCTGAGATTTGTGGTGTTGGGAAGGCGTTCCTCGCGATGCCCGTTAACGTAGACTTCATCGATTCGTTCGAGGATGCCATTTTCCAGGCGATCCCTGAGAACCCTGATTCCCAGGCTTTCGGTCTCCATTTCATTTTGGCACAACTCGCACGTATGCCCAAAACCGACAATGCCGGGGACATTTAATGTTCCCGATCTCATCTTCTGTTCGTGTCCACCCCCGTGAATAACCGGGTTCGGCCGGACTCTCGGTTTCCGGCTTCTTGCATACAATGCGCCGACTCCCTTGGGCCCATACATTTTATGAGCCGACATTGAGAGAAGATGTATTCCCATATTCTCAACATCGATCGGGACCTTGCCGACCGCCTGCGTGGCATCGCAATGGAAAAATACATTGTGGTTACCCGCGATCTTCCCGATTTCCGTAATTGGATGGATCACCCCTGTCTCATTGTTGGCGTACATCACGCTGATGAGGACCGTCTCAGGCGTAATCGCGTTCTCAACCTGCTCCGGGTTTATCCTTCCATCGGTGCCAACATCCAGGAGTGTGACCTTTTTTCCAAGCCCTTCAAGGTACGCGGCGCAATCAAGCACAGCCTTGTGCTCGGTTTTCACGGTAATCAAGTGATTACCTTTGTCAGCATACTTACCCAGTGTTCCAATTAGCGCGATATTGTCGGATTCCGTGGCTCCCGATGTGAATATTATATCCTTAACCTGTGCCCCGATAAGGGTTGCGATCTGCCCGCGGGCAGCATCTACCGCGTCAGACGCGTCCCAGCCGAAACTGTGGGAAGTGCTGGCGGCATTGCCAAAGTTCTCCTTGAAATAAGGCAGCATCGCCTCCAGTACCCTGGGATCGACTGGAGTTGTTGCGTTGTTGTCAAAATAAATCCGGTCTTTTACAGACATATTCAGGTTTCCTTCCAACCTGGAAGCAGGCGCCAGTCTGAATGGCACCGTAAACCAATATATCATAACCATGGTTAAATTAATACCCGGTGAATCATTTGTGGCAATAATTTAGCTAAACAGGGCAAACCGGCCATCTATTGAATGACCGGTTTATTAAGTCATCGAACCTGTTAATTAAAAATCCCCGCGAAATCTACCCACCCATAAAGGAGGCAATCATATGCCTGGGATAATTCTAATCAAGATCGTCCCGTATATCCGCAAGCATATCGCGTATTCTTTTCCAGCTTTTCTTGAGAAGCCTCGAAAGGTAGCTTCTTGAAATTTTCATCCGCTTGGCAACCTGTTTTGGCTCCTCTTCCCTGAGAACCACGGCTACAAATGCATTCTTCTCCTTTTCGGGAAGCACATCGACACATTCGTAAATCCTGTCGAGAAGGAACGAATCCTCCGCATGCGCGTTCGGATCCGCTTTCGGGTCCGGGATATTCTGCATCAACAACGCAAGTTGATCGCTTTCCGACATATTCTGGGGGTACTTAACCAGCTTCTGCAGATAGGTCAGCGCGCGTCCCTTGATTCTGAATCTGGCGTAAGTGGAAAATTTAAAACCCCTCTCAGGCTCAAAACGCTCTATCGCTTCTACCAGGCCGACCACGCCTTCCTGGAATAAATCGAGATATACCTGCTCGGATGGTTTTAGAATCGTAACAATTTTACAGACTAGAGGCTGGTACCTGTAGATCAGCTCCTGCCGAGCTTCTAGTGAATCCTTTTCCTTGTATTCCATCCACAGCTTTCGCTCTTCGATGGGTTTCAGTAAAGGAATCTTGGATAACTGCTTAAATAATTCGTCCGCGAATGCTGCCACAACGTCTCCCTCTAACTGGACGGCCACCATTATAGTCATGATGTGTCCGGTTGTTCAAATTAGTTAGTTCTTTGCCGTGCAGTAATCTATGGAGGAGATTAAGGAATATGGTCTGTATTGGTTCTCTCTGTTTATCCCCTCAAATAGACTCCCCGGCCTGCTCAATCCATGTTATTGAAACTTTTACGTTCTGTGAGATTTCAACGACCCTACTTGCCTACAGGCAATTGGTAAACCAAACGGGGAGAGTTGAACAGGTTCCTGCAACCTGAACCTGGCCAGGCCTTGAAGAAATTCGCCAGTACCCGTATTTTATCGGCATTTGCTTGGATTGGAAGAAAAGATGGACAGTCAATTGCAAATATGTTAAGGGAATTTTTATCATGTAATTTATTTCTTAATATTGGGACATTATGGCCCAACCGGACAATATTTACCATGTTTTGAGCAATATTAATATAACTTAAACATAATTAGCAAGGTTTTAACCGATTTTTTGCCTATTTTCAATATTCTCATTCTCGATTTTTAGCAAATATTAACTCCTGGTAACAAAAAAACCGCAGTGCTTATGCGGTTTCTGGGTCTGCCAAATCGCAAATACATGGCAGTAATTCTTTAAAGATTAATATTTCTTAATGCCAAAAAAATGCCAATCAACGGGTTTTTAAAACATCTTATACATTTTTCAGCGTGGCACTTTAAACTTACTCATTATTATCATTTTCAGGATTCTCTTCCCCATTCTCTTCCTGATCAGCGTTTGCCGATGTTTCAGTGTCACCGGCTTCATTCTCCTCGACTTCAGGCTCCGGTTCGTTCTCGGTAAAAATTTGAACACCCGGTGGCAAGACCATGTCGAATTCGCCATGGCCCCACTCGAGTAGTTCGCCGTCTAAATATACTTCAAGCTTTTCAGGACGACCGGCATGTACATGGAAACCGAAAATGTCGTTGTAGGTCAACTCATCGTCACGGTACATCGTCGCACGCCATAGCACTCCATCCCGTGTATCAACCTCCACCCAGCATTCACCGGCTGCAATCAGGATTAGTTCATGGACATTTGAGCCGGTTTCACCAACAGGGGCAATCCCGGTGTCACGAGGAATGTCCCATGGACTGGGATCTGTTGGCTCAACATGGAGCTGTTGAGTGCTCTGGACCCTGTTATCAGGCTGTTCAGTTTCGACCGCGGCGTTATTTTTAAACATTCCCGCGATCCCTGTGGGGATCCCAATGATAATGATAAGTATCAAGAGGATTTTCGAACCGACCCGGATTATCCTTGCCGTGTCCCATTCGCCCCCCATAGGGTTATCCTCAGCCTGGACCTGTTCCGGGGGTTTATTTTCCCGGGACCTGGCAATGTTATCAATGTAGTCGGCCACGCCAAGGAAATCCGCGTACTTGTTAAAGTAAGCACGCTGGTACGTTTCACCGGGAATAGCGTCGAAATCCCCCGCCTCGATGGCGTTTATGTATTTTTCCTGGATAAGAAGCTCGCTGGCTACCTGGGCTACCGTCAGGCCTTTTTCCTTGCGGACTTCCATTAGAAGTTTACCAATCTGCATCCTGTCTCTCCAACCATTCGTTATTGATAACGACATACAAAACACCCCGGAAATTTTTAGACCGGGATATCTATACCAAGCCAATTATAGCAGCTCAGCCTGGTTTAATCGACTTTCAGTTACAATGATATTGGATATTTATAACTATGTTAAAAACCTGGTGATTACCTCCCAGGCATCCATCATCTGGTCAAGAGCTCTGTGCCTGCCCATTTGAAATTCAGTTAAAGAAATTAAGAAGATTCTCATGAAAAATACAACTACAGTCATCGTAAACAATGAGATAACCCAGGAAGGTAAACCGAACTTCCCCCGTACAAGGTTGTCAATGGTGATAAAAAAGAATACTATCGCTGTCAGGAAGCATCCAAATGCCAGTTTCACATATAATGGGTCGACTAATGCCATCATAATTTCCTGTGTTTATTTTTTTTACACCAACACCCCCGAAAGGGGAGCTGACGCAGATAGCATATTATAGCATAATATGTTTCAATTATCAAGGGCCTTAGTGCTATAAAGCTGATCTTTTTTACCGGTTGTGCATTCTGCCTCAAATCACTGATTACAACCACAGGATGTAAATTCTTTAATATTTATTAATTTGGTGCAGGCCGATGCCGATTTTCAAGCTTCGTTTGCGGCACATGGAAGAACAGGGTGAACGTCACATCGTTCTCAATATCCATCCCTTTTATTCCAGGCCCACACCAGAGTTTCTGTATCTGTCCTGTAAGCTCTGAAGGTTTGACATTTACCGATTCATCAAGGGTTTTCAGAAGCGAGGTGAGGCCCTGCCGGATTGTGTAACCGGGTCCCGAAGTAACCAGGCCCTCCGTATAACAAAGAAGCCGGTCATCCGGACCGAATTCAAGCTCGATATTTTTGTACCTGATTTTCGAGTGGATTCCTAATGGGATATCATCGGTCGTAATAGAGATTTTACCTTTTTCCGGCTGTACGAGGAAAACGGGGTGATGGCCTGCGGATGCAAACCAGGCCCGGCCGCAGCTTTTTTCAAGTAAAAGAACGATTCCTGTAAGGAGTGAATCGTTATATACATCCTGGCAGAGCGCATCGTTCATTTTTGATAATAACTCACCCGGAAATTCCGATGCTTTTAAAGAGTTGAAATCTTCGCGGTACACTTTCAGGTATGAGGTAAGCATCATCTGCACAACCCTGGCGCCATTGTCATGCCCGGAAACGTCACCGAGGAAATACAATATGTAATCAGGGTTGATCTCCTCGATGAAAAGCACATCGCCGCCCTTGCCCGCCACCGGTCGGTGAAAACTCATCATTTGCCAGTTACTTGTCCCGTTCATGGGATTTGCGGGCATTTTTATGAGCGGGAACATCGCGCCGTTGCAGCCATCAAGAAGGTTATCCCACAGTGGATCATTATTCCCCAGGGTGGTTTCCCTTAAATTTACGATCCAGTATCCAACCCAGCCAAGCTGGACAGGTTTCCATGAAAGTTCGAGTGGCTTCTTGTGACCGTTAACTTTGGTTTCAGCATGGTTTATCCATTTACCCGGGATTTTTGAATTACAAATCGAAGCGCCAGGTGTTGAAACAGGGGGGGGTAATTCGACCCGGAAAATATCGTGGAAATCCATTCCCACGAGTTCAGAATTGCTGATTTCCAGGAGGTCGGCACAGGCATCGTTAATGCGCACGATTTTACCGCTGGACTGTGCTACCAATACAACTGGCCCGGCATCCGGCGATTGCCGGATATCTGGAAGACTTCCAGTTAATACACCCATTAATTTTGCTCCTCAATCTTCCTCATGTATTGCTGACAGTTGAACTAATATAAAATCAGCGATAGATGCATTGCCTTGATTTAAGAAATTTAATGTTTCCTAAAATCTGGTTCATTAATTGCATGTTATATAGTTGTTAAATAAGCTGGATTGGGGTACTTTATCCGCCGTGATATGAATCAGGACCTGGAGACAGACTATATAGTCCGGATTAATATGCAAGAGATCGATCCCCGGAATGCATCGGTCAGCATTTTTGACCATGGTTTCCTTTTCGGTGACTCGATCTACGAGGTCGTTCGTACGGTGAACGGGAAACCGTACGCGTGGAAAGAACATCTCAAGAGGCTGAGGGGTTCCTGCAGGAGTATAAATCTTGAATTACCATGGACCGATGAGGATCTCTACGGGGATGTCGATACCGCGATCGCATCGAAAATGTGGGACGGCGAGACATATATAAGGCTGATTATCACGCGAGGGGTAGGGCGGATCGACCTGATGCCGCGGACTTGTAAGGATCCGAACCTGATTGTGATCGCAAAGGAACTCCCGGAACTCCGTGCAAGGCTTCACGAAATCGGGCTGGTTATTTGTGTTACCGAAGTCAAGAGGAATTCCCGTCTCGCGATGGACCCGGCAATCAAAAGTGGAAATTATCTCAACAATGTACTGGCATTGATCGAGGCTCGCGGGAAAGGAGCGGATGACTCCATAATGCTGAACGAGAACGATCATCTCACTGAGTGCTCAACAAGCAATTTCTTTCTCGTAAAAGACGGTGCGGTTAAAACCCCGTCGCTGGATTGTGGGATCCTGGCAGGTATCATAAGGGAGAAGATTATCGGAATTGCCGCTAATGAGGGATTTTCGATAGAAGAGACAAGCCTTACACTGGATGACTTGAGATCGGCCGATGAGGTATTCATTACAGGAACGGTAAAGGGAGTCGTGCCGGTGAACAGGATTATCGGGCAGGTTGAATGGGAAGGCGAACCGGGTGCGATAACGGAACAATTACGGGAAGCGTTTTACGTATCATCAGGGATGTGAGGCCATCTTTATCGGTGAGACGTTTCTTATATTCAGATACAGGTGGATTTGCTATACTTATTCCAATGCTCTCGCGAATTTTTGCCATTATCGGAATCCTGTTTGCGCTCCTTGGAGTAGTGATTGCCCCTGGCTTTCTCTATCGAAAATTACGCAGGAAGCCCCTCCCCATTCACCGGCTCAACCCCGATGAATCGGATATCCCGTGGGACCTCTCGAGATGGATTCCGGTCGGTTTCAATGACATGCGTGGCCCGATCCCTAAAAAAGAATGGACCTGGATGCCCGGGTTCCGAAGAGTAAAATAATTTCCAGTTCAGTTATACCAGGTATTAACCATTTTTAACCACTGCGAATTAATTTACAGGTTTCCGGATGATTATGATTAAAGTGAAAAATGAAAAAACCGTAGAACAGCACGGCAGTGCGTCTTCCATCTTAAAACAATGCTTTCGACGCACTGCCGTGCTGTTCTACGGTTTGTCGTTTTTTCGAGAGCTTTAAATGACTAATTTTTTCTATATTAACAGGAAGCAACCTTCAACCTACAACTCAGCTTTGACCCTTTCCCGGTAGGCTTCAAGCAATAATTTAGCTACCGGCTCCGCGTTTCCATCCTCGCCAATCAGGTTCCCGTCGATTTCCCGGATAGGCATTACTTCGATAAGGCTGTTAACTATGAAAGCCTCATCGGAATTCAGAAGCATTTTCTGGCTGATCCGGCGTTCGGACACTGTGAATGTGGCCTCCCTGGCAAGATCGATTACAAGCTGCCGGGAGACATCGAGGTTGATTCCGTCCTTTACGGGCGGTGTGGTGATTTTTCCATTCTTGACAACAAACAGGTTTGTTGTGGAACCCTCGCAGATTCCACCTTCGGTATTCTGAATCAGGACCTCATCGATGCCACGTTCCCATGCCAGGCGTCGGCTGAGGATCATGGGCAGGAAGCAGAGTGTGTTGTGTCCCGCGATCGGGTTGTATGGGCTCGAGCGGTAACTTGAGATCCGTGCGTTGATTCCCAGATTATATTTCTTGGCCTTGGGCGGGGAAAATTTGCGGACATGGGCAAACGTGTTAGTCGTCAGACCGTTCGGACTTGAGATGTCATTCAATTTTGAGCCGAAAACAGTGATCCGGATGAATCCGTTTCCCTCAGTAGCATCGTTCTGCCTGAGGAGTTCCCTTGTGATAAGCCAGAGGTTGTCTTCATCATACATGAGGTGAAGCTGCAAAGCCTCGCAGCTTGCCCTGAGGCGTTCGTAATGCTCGGGGAACATGAACGGGACGCCATCGTAGCTTCGCAAAACCTCGAAGATACCGTCCCCGTAAAGCAGACCGGTGGAAAGCGGGCTAATCATAGCCTCATCTTCCCAGCATATTTCCCCATTTAAGAACACGCGGCTCTGGGCCATCTGATCTGTTCCTCCGAGTTGTAGTAAACCGGCAGACGCAAGTTATATTTACGACTTAATATCGTTTCAGACAGTCCGGATTATGCAAGATGGATCGACCGAGTGAGGTTTTCATTAATAAATGGGAATTCCGTGAAATATCAGGAACATGCCGGGATTCGATTCGTCTAACGGACTGATCCACATCCTTGTTGATGGCAGGTAAGTAAGATCATCCGGTCGAACTTTCCTGCCTTTTCCAATTTAGAGCGGGTTTTTACTGAACCAGACCGGCTTCCTTCAATGCGGCGTCCACAATTGTACGGCCCTCGTCCGAAAGTGGCGTTAACGGCAGGCGGTGCCCTCCGACAGGTGTACCGATTCTATTCAGTGCATATTTGATCGGAATTGGGTTCGTGCTGCAGAAAAGCGCCTCGAACAGTGGAATCAGTGACACATGTATATCCCGTGACTTCTCGATATCACCTTTAAAAAAACTTTTGATCATCTCGCTGATTTTCGCGCCGACCAGGTGGCTCGCGACCGAAATGACCCCTACCGCCCCAACTGAAAGCATGGGTAGCGTCAGGGCATCATCGCCGGAATAAATCGCGAATTTATCCAGAGGCGTCATCGAGCGGATCTTCGCTACAGCTTCCACACTTCCCGATGCTTCCTTAACCGCGACAACATTTGAGATTTCCGATAGTTTCGCGATGGTTTCGGGATTGCAGTTCACACCTGTCCGTCCGGGAATGTTGTAGAGAACGACCGGGGTATCGACCGATTCCGCGATCGCACGGAAATGCGCTTCGAGGCCGTCCTGCGTGGGTTTGTTGTAGTACGGATTCACGAGAAGGAGGCCGTCGATCCGTTTACCCGCGACCTTTTTGGAAAGCTCGAGTGATTTCGCAGTCGAGTTTGTGCCGGTACCGACCATGATTTTTGTGCCGTCGGGGACATTGGCCCTGACAGTGTCGATCAGCGAGAGCAGCTCGGATTCCATAAGTGTAGGGCTTTCACCGGTAGTGCCACCGATCAGGATTGTATCGGTGCCTGTTTTAACGAGACGTTTCGCGAGGCCCTCCACAAGATCGTCGGCCACTTTCCCTTCCACGTCGAACGGGGTCACCATCGCGGTAACGATATTTCCGAAAGGTGCGAACATTAAAAAAGCCTCCAGGGGTTCTGTTCAACTCAGCACAAGGGACATGGTGCATTAATCGGACCAATCGTGCAAGTTTTAAAGATAAACCGTCCTCTCCCAGGGTTTTCTGATTGTATCTGCCATATATCTTATATATAATTACATGTCGGCTTTAAACAAAACAGGGGTTTGTATCCTAACAGAATGCCGCAACGGAAAAGGAGATCATCATGCGCTCAAGATTTGAAACACTTGGCAGGATTACACTTGTATTAATGCTATTATCAATCCTGGTTGGATGTTCAACCGGGGGTGGCGGGTCCCAACCGATATTACCCGATGAGGAAGTAACCGCTCCTGAATTGACAGGGGATTCTAATAGAACGTCTGAAAATATCGATCACTATCTCCTCCTTTACAATCTGATCTATGTCGATCCTGACAATCCGGACGGTCCAATAGTGGAAGTGATTCCGGTGCGTGCGGGGGAGCTGCATATCAACATTCTTAAATTCCTCGAGGTTGGGCCGTGTACGACCTGCTTTAAAATTGTCGGATTCAATTTCCCCGAACCGGGTGTACTGGATGTCGATATCGAGATTACCCATCCTTTCAGTGATCTGATATTTACAATTTTCGATGTTCGCGGAATCATGATGTTTAATGCTACTCACGCATTCCCTGCATCTGGATTAACAATTTCGGATTCATCGATAGGCGATGGTGAATTAAAAAACGCTGAAGGATATACGCAGCTTTATAATGGATCAACTCTCGGCGCGGCCGGGGATTTCTTCTCATATTTCAAGGGTAAATTCGCGACACCAACTGTCCCGGACGCCGACCTGAACGGGTTTATACGTCATATTACCGACGATCCTGCAAATACACGTAACGCGTTGTACTCATCAGACTCGGTAACTCAAACGTACAGCCTTGGACTGCCGTCGGGTGAATTTGTGCTGGGCTACGCGGTCGATGCATCGTGGGATATGCCGGTTGCCGATCCGGTTGTCGATCCGATGACGGATTTTCCGGACACCGCTAACTGCATCGAGCCATGGAAGGTTGAAATTACCGAGGAACCGGTCGGAGACGGCTTAACGGATGTGGGCGGGGAAACGAAACTCCTGATCGATGTCTACGACTGGCAGGGAAAGGAAACTTACCATGAGCCGATAGTCGAATGCCCCGAGCTTTTTAATGACACGTTGACCGCGACATGGTTTGAGGATAGCCCGGTCTATTCAAGGTACGAGGTTACGGTTTCGAATGCGTTACTTGCGGATGTCGGCGACTATACGTGCCTGATTAGCGTAGAGGCTATTGAGAACGACCCTGGCACAACTTGGTGGATCGATTTGACCGCATACCAGATTCAGATGCTGACTGTTACGGAAAAGGTTACCGAAAATCCGGTTGCTGTTGCTACGGCCGATCCCAATCCACAACTGGCAGGGCTGCCGGTCCATTTTTCAGGACTCGATTCGTACGATCCGGACGGCGGCGACATCCAGCTTTGCGAATGGGACTGGGACAACGATGGAGTGTATGAAGAAACGGGTGCTGAGGCCGATCATACATGGCCCGATCCTGGCACATACCTTGTCCAACTTCGTGTAACAGATGATGAAGGCGAAACGGATGAACTCGACCTGCCGTTGGAAATTGTAATTACGTACATTGAGGTCACATCACCCAACGGTGGCGAGACCCTCTACGGCGACGAATCATTTGAAATTCAGTGGGAATGGACCGGGGACATAACTTCCGTCTATATCTTCTACTCCACCGATTCCGGAGCCAATTACGACGGTACCGTGGTCCTCGGTACCGACTGCACGGGCTCATACATGTGGGATCCGATTCCCGGTATCGACGCCACCCAGGCACGGATTAAGATCATCGATGTGGACAATCCCGCCACGTTCGATGAATCCGATGAGGATTTCACGATCTCATATTTAATTGCTGGTGACGGCGATCTTGCCTGGGCAAAACGCGCAGGCGGAACGGATGAGGATTATAGCCGGGACATAGTAACGTTTCCGGACGACTCCACTGCTGTAACAGGATATTTCTCTGGTTCAGCGATATTCGGGCCGAAGGAAGTTAGTGAGACCATTCTGACGTCGGCTGGTGGTAAGGATATCTTTGTGGCCCGGTACAATCCCGACGGTACTCTCGCATGGGCGAAACGGGCAGGCGGTACGGAGGATGATCAGGGCTTTGGAATCGCAATCCTTTCGTACGAACCATTAGTTGTGACTGGATTTTTCAGGGGGACAGCGACATTCGGGAAGGGTGAAACATACGAGACTGTTCTGGTATCAGAGGGCGGATCGGATATCTTCGTGGCGAAGTACAATCCCAACGGTTATCTCGGATGGGCTAAACGGGCAGGTGGTACGGAGAATGAAATAGGCTATGCAATCACAACACGTTCGGACAATACCACAGTTGTGACTGGATATTTCAGGGGGACAGCGACATTCGGGAAGGGTGAAGCATTCGAGACTTCTCTGGTATCGGGTGGTGAGGCGGATATCTTCGTGGCCCGCTACAAAGATGACAGCCTTCTCGGATGGGCGAAACGTGCAGGCGGTACGGATAATGCTTATGGCAGAGAAATCACAACGCTTTCGGACGACTCCACAGTTATCATAGGGTATTTCAAGGGGACAGCGACATTCGGGAAGAGCGAAACAAACGAAACTGTCCTGGTATCATACGATGAATCTAATGATATCTTTCTGGCACGGTACAATTCTGTCGGCACGCTCGTTTGGGCGAAACACGCAGGTGGAACGTTAAGTGACCAGGGCTATGGAATCACAACGCTTTCGAACAGCTCGATAGTTGTGACAGGATCGTTCCGGAGTACAGCGACTTTCGGGGAGGGTGAAGCAAACGAAACTGTTCTGGTATCAAATGGACAAGATGATATCTTCGTGGCACGGTACTATCCCAACGGCACTCTCGAATGGGCGGTACGCGCAGGTGGAACGCTTTATGATGGTGGTCATGGAATCACAAACCTTTCCGATGACTCCACAGTTGTGACAGGAAATTTCTACGAATCAGCGATATTCGGGGAGGGTGAAGCAAACGAAACTGTTCTGGTATCGATTGGACAAACGGATTTCTTCGTGGCCCGGTACAACACCGATGGCACTCTCGCATGGGTGAAACGTTCGGGTGGAATATATTTGGATCATGGCTGGGGAATCACAACGCTTTCGGACGATTCCACAGTTGCGATAGGAAATTTCAACGCATCCGCAACATTCGGGGAGGGTGAACCAAACGAGACTGTTCTGGAATCGGATGGATCAAAAGATATCTTCGTGGCCCGCTTTGCACCGTAAGAGAAGTTCAGTAGCCCGGAAAACTGACACGAGATAATCTCGCAAGGCTGATTATTGTTTGGGTGACAGGTTTCCGGAGAACAGGAAGGATAAATAATACACAAATCCCGGGAACCTGTTTCGCCGGGATCGTCGGGGGATTGCGGTTGAAGATGAAACAGGGGCGGCGGGTTACGTATCTCAGATTGGACCAACACCCATAAGCTCGTACCTCGCGTATGGGCGGCACCCGGATTGTACCGGGTGATAAAGTTATCCCAACTTCGCGCTGATTCAATTACGTCTCGTTAGGTTTGCCCTTTCCTGAATGTCGCAGATTCAACGACGGCGGCGGAGCTTCCTGCTCTTTGCCAGGTTCTTCGCGCGCTCCTTCGGGTCTATTACCGTTGGATAGGGTGCCGGAATCTCAGACTTGTACGGGTTATCGTGCACTACCTCTATATGCTGCTTAATCAGAAGCTCGATCTGCCGCATCATCGGACGGTCATAGCGCGAACAGAACGAAATCGCGATTCCCTCCGCTCCCGCGCGGCCTGTCCTGCCTATCCTGTGTATGTAAATTTCCGGCTCCTTTGGAAAGTCAAAATTGACCACAAGATCGATATCCTCGACATCAATCCCCCGTGCCGCGATATCGGTCGCGACCAGCACCTGTATTTTCCCCTTCTTGAATTTATCGAGCGCCCTTTCACGCGCGCGCTGGGATCGGCCGCTGTGAATAGCCTCCGCGCACCGGATTTTACGGCGATGCTTGCCCCTCTCCTTTTTCTGCGATGCGCGGTTCAAACGCCACTCTACATTGTCCACAGCAGACTTCGTATCGCAGAATACGAGCACCCTGAAAAAATCCGGATTCTCCAGAAGATGTTTCAGTAATTCGATTTTTTTAGGCTGTTCCACGAAGTAAACTCTCTGGTCAATGATATCCAGCGTCGGTATTTCCGGCGTCGCTTCCACCATTATCGGATCATCCAGGATATTACCCGCCAGTCTGACAATATCTTTTGGAATAGTTGCCGAAAACAATAGCGTCTGACGGTTACTCGGAAGCTCACGTACAATTTTTCTGATGTCCTTGATAAAGCCCATATCCAGCATACGGTCGGCTTCATCGAGCACTAAAACCTCGACCTTATTGAGCTTTACCAGCCGCTGGTTGAGTAGATCGAGTAATCTGCCGGGCGTGGCAACGACATAATCCACACCCTTTTTTAATGCGTCGGCCTGCGGATTCTGGCTCACGCCGCCGTAAATTACCACGCCTCGAATCGGTGTGTAACGGCCATACGCGATGAAACTCTCGTGTATCTGGGTGGCAAGCTCCCTCGTTGGCGCGAGTACAAGCGCCCGAACCCGTCGCCGACGTTTGTCCGGGGGGGACTCGACCAGTTTCTGGATGATCGGGAGCGCGAACGCGGCGGTTTTTCCGGTTCCGGTCTGCGCGCCGCCCATAAGGTCGCGGCCGTCCAGCAGGTGGGGGATCGCCTTGACCTGTATGGGGGTGGGTTCGGTATAGCCCTCGTGTTTGACAGCGTCGAGGAGAGGCTTAATAAGGTTGAGTTCGTTAAATTCCATGTATAACAGTAGTATCCGCCAGCATCATACACTGTATTCGGTGCTAATGAACCCTTTCAGTGTTTCCCTTGTTGTTTTCCTCCTCCGTTTTATTTTGATATTTCTTCGGAACCCGACGCGCGATGAGACAATAGTGCTTCATTGAAAGTCGCACCTTGTCCGACAGCGTTAGCTGTTGAACGGCCATGTAAGATCGACCGCTGGCTTGCCCCGGCATTGACTGGGTGTGGCAGGCTCCCCTTCCTCCGCCGCTAAAGCTATGGCGGATTTTCCCCGCTTTCGCATAAGCTACGGCGGGTGTCAAGCCGTAAAACTTCTCCGCCTACCCGAAGGTGGCGTGGTTACTAGCGCTCAGCTTCAAGAGCTGGAAATCACGCGCCGGGTTCCGTATGGAGGGAATTCCCTGCAGTGAGAACAGAATGCCCTTCCAGAGAGAGTATAGCATAAAGTTGGGATATTGTCAAGAGGGGGCAAGGAAAAAGAGGGGATTTTTTTGGGGGATATTTTGGGAATCCATAACACTATATATATTGGTCTACCGTTTCGGTATATAATCATTTATTCCTATTATCCCAATATTCATCAATATCACTAGCACTTAATTGTATTGTCTCAGGACCACTTCTAATGTAAAAATCACCTTGGTAATATTGCTTTTTCTTTGATTGTGATACTTCTATTTTGCATAAATCCTTTCCTTGGTATTCATATTTATCTATTTTGACCAATCCCGTATCATAAACAGTCTTGCTAATTTTATTTTTTATGTTATTTATTATAGATTGTAAATATCCTTCCCAGCCTCTTTTTCCATAATCATATTCAATACCAATAATGCATTTATCATTTTCAATTATTGGATTATTTAATTTCGATAAATCTTCCTCAGAATAAAATTTCATTTCAATCACACCTGTAATTATAATACCTCCATCACAATTTAAATATGCTGTTATGGTTTGTATGATTTTCTTTGTTACATCTGGATTATCACACATACTACCATCACCATGAATTAATTGTTGAAGGTTTAGCTTCCATGTCCCTTTGAATTCTAAAGCATCACTTTCATCTTTATCTAAATAATACTTAATACTTCTTTTAGTTTTTTTTAGTTGTTGAGTGATTTTTAATTTTCTTTCATATTCTTCTAGCCAAGGGGATCTAAATCCAGTGTTTGCTTCTACCATAATCTTTGTAAACTCAACCCGTATTTGGGTGCTTCCTCCACTAGCTCCCCCAGGTGATCTAAATCGCTTTAGATTATCTGCGTCTGAATCAAGAATATATAGCAATAATGGCTCAAGCCACCTGTACACAACGTCTTTTAAAAAGCGTATTGATTCAATTTCCCGTTTAGTTGCCGATCCTTTTAAAATGTCACTCAGTATTCCAAGGAAAACTGTTAGTGCAGCATTCGTTCTTATATAATGCTTCTTTCCGGATTCCCATTCATCTGTTAGCACTTCTTTAATTACTTCAAAAAAGGCAGAAATTCTTTGACCGGCATACTGGATAGAGTCATAATAATTATTATAAAATAAAGGCCCTTCATCTTCATGAATAAGCTTTAATTGCCTAATACGATTACACATAGTATTTAGAGAAATATTTGCTTCATCAATATTATAATGTTCTTTAAGTATGTCTATATGTTTATAAAATGGAGATTCTTCGTTATAATTTAGATATTTAGATGCCATAGATATAGCATATAAATACATTTCGTTACTATTATCGCTATGTACATATAAATCTTCATAAAGATCCCAGAGGAGGTCAGGAGGTATGGCTTTTTGATTTTTGTTTATTTCTACAAATATTTTAGCTTGAAATTCTCTATTTTCTTGAACGAATGCAATAACTGGAACTGTCTCATTTACTTTTTCATCAGTGTCACCGTATCCATATAGCCTGTGCTGACCATCAATGATCCATGCACTTCCATAGTAAGGTGGTAACGTTATTAAAACAGGTGTTGCGTCACCCCAAGAATCATTTAGTTGTTTCATTGTACCAATTTTTTCAATATTCTGTAGTGGTTTATTAAAATTAATTATTATACTACCTGGAAAAAACCCACCATTTTCTATAAATTGCTCAATCGCATTTATCCGTTTTTTATTTAGCATTCTTTGATAACTGTCTGCAATTTCAATAAATTCACATTCAGTACCTCTTTGATGAACGTAAGCAATCTGAAGAAGGTGTTGAGGGGATAATACAAATGAATAATAGGTATACCCGCCCATTTTTGCTTTCAACGCTGGAACTTTAACTTTAAAATGACGGATCTTTGTATTGTAAAATATCCTATTATATAATTGGTACTTAGCACCTTCTCCTGCTAATTTAGCTAAGTCATCAAGAGCTATTATGTCACCCTCTTCCCAAACCAATATATCATTGTTAAGTGCGATAATTCTATCTTGTTTTTTCCAAATAATATTTTCAGATGCAAAAATAAATACAAATTTTAATTTTGAAATATTTAAACTGGATTTAAAAGCCGAACGGATGTCACTTTTATTTTCTGATAATTCTAACAAAATATCTTTTACACGTAAATGCTGTGATTCACCTGTGCGACATAATATTATAAATACAACATCGTTATCAACAGCAGCAAGATCAAATTCATATTTTTTACCTATTTGAGCACCCTTAACACACTCGATGACTAATGGACCCGTGGAAATTAAAGGTATCCCGATTTGATAAAATATATTCCAAATCGTGTCTTGTAGTTTAGTGTAACCATCTTTTAGTTTTTTTATCCGTCTACGGGTCTTAAACTTTCTACTTGTGTCAACTACCCATCCTTCTGGTATAGTATCATTTAATCCGATACTCTTCTCAAAATATTGTACCTTACGTCTTCTACTTTCTGAGTGAAGGTCATAGTCTTCGTTTAATTTCCCTTTTATTATCTGGTAGGTTCCCATGAAAAACCTCAATGTCCATTTACAATAAGTAAAGGAGAAAAATTGTTATTTAATTATTCTGGTATACATAATATTGCAAGTCTTGGTTCAAGGAAGTACATATATAAAAAAATCAAGCCTCCGTTCGTAAACCGTATTTCAGAAGCATCCTTGGAAGGTGGTCATCGAGATTGCGGACATGTTCGTCGGTCAGTTCAATCAGGGTGAAACTGTGTTTTTTATAAATTTCCTGCTTGATTTTCTTCCGTGCATCGTACTTTGGATCGTTCTCAATACCCCAATATTCAATGTACACCTTCTTGTCAGGCAGGTAAAAATCACAGTAGGCGTCCTCTTCGATCGGGAGTTTGCGCTCAAAAGCATGTATGACCTTATTCATGTAAAGGAAGTTAT
>CBDURU010000018.1:0-44272 GCA_965369865.1 uncultured bacterium
GGGGACTCTCGGATCAGGGGACTCTCGGATCAGGGGACTCTCGGATCAGGGGACTCTCGGATCAGGGGACTGGCTCGCGATTTTGCCGTGATGTATACCTTGACTTTAACCGTGTGATCCCCGGCAAAATCGTGTGCCTGTCCCCGGTCTTCCCAGCAATAATCATATATCCAGCACTTAAAAAAGCACCATTCGGGACATGCCATATTTCTAGAATGATATACCTGACTTTACCATTGCATATCAAGGGAAAATGCCTCGTCCCCAAAATTCTATAACCTTCTTAAATTATGGGAGAATGCTTCCACCTATTTGTAATGATGAACTAGCGACCCGTTAAGATTTCCATCCTAGAATTTTGCCAACTCCTCCATCCCCGCATCGTCATCAAGAGGGATGGCCTTTTCAGGTATTCGCGAAGCCGCTCTGGAAACAGGATTGAAACGATATGCGTAGTTTGAAGTCGTTTCATAAATTGATTTAATTCCCGGACCGGCATTTCCCCATGCTCTTCTCCCCGACCCTTTCACAACGGATATTAATTCCCAAACCACGGATTTGAGCATATCCGCTTGAGAGGACATTTCCTCTGCAGCCGACGCGGATTCTTCAGAGCTTGCGGCATTTGACTGGATAGCGGTATCCATCACACTAACTGCATTGTTGACGAGGTCAATACCCGCAGACTGCTCACTTGATGCGGTCGAAATTTCAGCTACCAGGTTGTTTACCTTCAGATTATATTCGCTGATCTCATTTAACACCTGCGCAATCTCGTTTGATATAGCTACACCTTGCTCAGAATTGGCAACAGATTCGTTAATCTTTTCAGCAGTATCCCTTGCGGCTTCCGAACTCCTCTGCGCAAGGTTCCTCACCTCTTCAGCCACAACCGCAAATCCTTTCCCCGCCTCCCCGGCTCTCGCAGCTTCGACAGCCGCGTTTAATGCCAGGAGATTTGTCTGGAATGCTATTTCATCGATCACCTTTACTATCTTGGCAGTTTCATCCGACGAGTGCTTGATATCTCTTATGGAAGCCGACATGTTCCCCATTGACCTTACACCCTTATCACTCGCGACTCGGGCTTCCCCCGAAAGTCCGTGAGCCTTGGATGCATTTTCAGCGTTCTGTTTCGTCATTTTGGAAATCACCTCAAGCGAATTAGAGACCTCCTCAATGCTGCTGACCTGTGTAATTGCTCCATTTGCGAGTTGCTGTGAAGAAGACGCGACGACATCCGACGCCTGAGAAATCTGGTCGGCCCCATCCTCGAGATCCCCGATGATTCGATTGATAGTATCCGTGACCGAACGACTAATAATACTCCCAAGAAAAATAACCGCCACGAATGTCAATGGCCCTGCGATTAAAAGCCCAATTTGTAATAGCTTTACCCATGCCGCTATCACCTTGAGACCGGTTGTCTGCTTACCGGATTCAAGTAAAATAAATCCTGTCAGTTTCTCCTGGAGGTCTTCATTGGCATCGTTGAAGTCGGTAATATAGACATTTCCAGCATCGGTCCCGGTTTCGACATAAGCCTGACCCATGACCAGCCCCAGATCGTAATATTCAGCTAACAGGTCTTCGATTTCTTCCAGTTCCGCTATTGCTATAACATCATTGGTAGTGCTGTATTTCTCTTTTAACAACGATACTTTTTCAAGGAAAGAATCCCTTGCTTCAGAAGTCTTTGCGAATTCATCACCATAACCAATCGTGCCCTTTGTCGCTGAAATTGTGGAAAATCCCCGTTGGATCTCGTTTAATTCAGAACTCAGATCCGCCGCATCCTGAGAAAATCCGTTGCTGCCCTCAATTACCTGATCCACATTGCGTTCAATTACTTTTGAGAAATTATATACCCCGGTCGAACTTATTGCGATTACTAACAGGGGAAGGGCAAATCCCAATGCCAGTTTTGTGCTTAACTTCAAATTCTTAAACATTTATTGACCTCCATACACCTGGAAGCACAGTTTTAGCCCGACCGAACCCCTGTGTCAGGCATGCTTCCTCCTAAATTACTTAAGTATTAACTTCCTGGGTCCGGGAGCTAGGAATCTGAGCACCTGTCTTCCAGCAATCTCTCATTCACCACCTCGCAGCCTCCACCACAAGGCCACGATTTGATTCAGGTCTTCATCCTCCCTATTGATGAAAAATTGAGTGTCTTTCTTAACATTAATATACATTATCCGTGCCAAATTTTTACACCATGGAAAAATATTAATCCTGGCGTACTCACGCACTTGTATGACCCTTTAAATCAAGGGCTTCCAGAATTCTGGATTTAAATCTCAATTCAAAAGGACCTGCACTCCTTAGTGAACATGAATATTTTGATTCCCCTAATGTCCCTTTTACCCATTTTGTCCTTAAGTTACAACTTTCTGAAACCTGTCCGGGAACCGTGCACAAATTTATCGTTCTTTATTCGTATTAAATTATCTTAGACCAATCCCTTCAATTAATTATTGATTCGTATCGGGCCCTGGCCGGATATGGAAAAGCCTCCCTCTCGGGAGGCTCATCCGTTTCCTGTAAAGGAAACCAATTGGTTTGCCTTGGCAGGTAATTACGGAATGAATGCTATTCTGGGTCCGAAACTTCAGCGGTTAGATCACGCATATCAGCTCGGACAGCAAGCTCGAGCACGAAGACATTTTCTTCTGTTGCACTGTCGCGCTCAACCCAGCCTTGGAATCCAATATGGTTGGCCCAATCATAGTTGAAGCCACCAGCCATGACGAATTCATTATTACCGTAGTTAGCAACGTCAAAATTGAACTGCAGATCGTCGCTAATCCAGTATTTAAAGCCGCCAAAGTATCCATTATCATCGGTATCGAATCCGGTCGGATTATTGTATAAACCTGCATACACATCCCACCAGTTACCAACGAAATGGAGATCATGGAGTCCAATAACTCCGTACAAAGTAGGGTCTCTTCCAGTACGTTCACTGTTGCCGGTGATGCCCTCAGCACCGATCGCCAGTGATACTGGGAAACTTCCCCCGTACTCGTCGAGAACTTTGTACTTCAGACCAAGTTCCAGTGGGCCAGCCATACGGCTGATACCCCAGCTCATTCCAAACTCGAGGTTCTCATAAAGACATCCGAACAAGCGGGTGCTCATGTTGCGACCCCGAGCGAAATCCTCGTGATATCGTGCCAGAACGTCCCACTCAAATGTGCCTTCCTCAAGTGTATCGGTGATGGGGATGTTGTTGAGGTTGGTCAGATTTGAGCCTTGCGCATATGCGCTTGGAACAAGGACAATACCTGCAAGGATTGCCAAGGAAATTATAAGGGCGAGTCTCTTCACGTCGCTCCTCCTTATCGTAGTAGCTCTGTGATAAAGTAGCCATGCCCTTGGATCGAACTATCTCAAAGGACATGCCACATCCCCAGGGCACGCCAATTAGAGAACTAAATTAAATCATATTAAACCTGGTTTTGCAACCCAGGTTTCCCCCGAATTATGCATCCTTTGTAACCCATTTTCCCTGCACTGTCAACCCTGTAAATCAAACTCCTGATACTTCCGTAACTTTCTTAATAATATCCACCCTGGAAACCCCATTTTTCCCTGATTTCAACCCAATTTCCAGATCCTTTATTTTTTACGTCCTCACTTTAAGTATTCTTCCATGAGTATCTCCCTCGATAATTCCCTGGTGCCCTTGATCAGATCTGTGCAGTCCTTCAGACTGGTTGGATTTGCCCCCCCGGTTCTGTAATCGATAAATACAACCTTTTCGCCCCCATAACCCTGCCATTTGGAGGGTCCGAGCCTCTGGGCGGTCAGATGCATCGTCCTGATTAAATACGCCTGATAGAAAACCTCCTGGAACGTCATCGGTTTGTCCATCAGGGCGTACTGACCGATAGTGTTCGCCGCTATAATTGTTTCGACACCTTCTCCCGCGAACAGTTCAAGCGGGAGATTGTAGATTCCCCCTGCGTCGTAATACATTCCGCTCCCCACTCTGACCGGTTCAAAAGCCCCGGGCACCGAACTCGACGCGGTCAGGCATTTCGCGAGCTGCCCCTCTGTAAAACCGACCAGGGTACCGTTACAGATATTCACCGCGGCGATTTTCAGCTTCAGGGGAAGATCGCTGATATCGATATCCCCAAGGTGTTTCTTGAGAAATGCCTTGAATTTGTGAGGGGAAAGAAATCCCCGTCGGAGTATCGATGGCGACATTATCTTGGCCCAACTGAAATCCCGGACTATCTCCCTGATCTCCTCCGCGTTTTTCCCAACCGCCCAGAATGCCCCCATAACAGCGCCGGACGAGGTCCCGGTTATTACCCCCGGACGAATATCCAACTCCTCAAGAGTCTCGAACAGGCCGAGATGCAGAAAACCGAGCCCGCCTCCACCTCCAAGGCAGAGCCCAAGTTTCGGGTCCGGTTTTTTATCTGAGAGTGGCATGAAATTCAACCTTGATCCATTTTCCGGTTACACAGCCCACCTAACCCGGTGACTGGTAATTGGCAAGGAAATACTCAAGACGCCTAAGCGTGGGTTCTTTTCCCACGTAGTACAAAGTATCGAAAATCCCGGGAGTGGCAAGCGAGCCGGTTAAAACAAGCCTCAGGGGCTGGGCGATCAGCTTGAATTTGATTTCCTTCTCCTTCGTATAATCCCTGACCACTTTCTCGATTTGTTCGACTGTCCATTCCACGTCCTGGAGTTTTTTCTTGATATCCAGAAGCGCCCTGAAAGCTTCCCCGGTGACTTTTGCTTTCCTAAGAAGTTCATCCGAATATGATTTCGGGTCGACAAAATACGGCTCCATTACCTCTTCGAGCTTGTTCAGGGTCTCAAGCCGGTCCTTGTAGAGCGATAAAAGCCCGGTCAGCCATTCCCTGGTACTCACATTCAAATCCGCCCGATCGACAAACTTGGTCAGAAATGGCAGGCTGAGCTCGAATAACTCCTCATCCGACAGCTCACGTATATATTTCCCGTTAAACCAGAGAAGCTTGTCCCGGTCAAAACATGCGGGGGAACTGGATACCTGCTCTAGGTTGAAAAGTTTCTCCAACTCATCTAGAGAATATATTTCCCTATCGGTATCATCGTTCCATCCAAGCCTGACAAGGTAATTTACAAAAGCGTCCGGAAGGAAACCTTCCGTCTTGTAGGCCTGCACGTTCACCGCACCATGTCGTTTCGACATCTTGCTGCCGTCCGTTCCGTGGATCAAAGGTATGTGCGCGAATTCAGGCAATTTAAGCTCCAGCGCTTCGTATACCAGGATCTGCTTTGGAGTGTTGGATAGATGGTCCTCGCCCCGTATGACATGGGTCACCTCCATGGCAGCATCATCCACTACGACAACAAAATTATAGGTCGGGTGCCCATCGGCCCTTACAATCACGAAATCCTGGATATCGTCACGCCTGAACATGACCTCACCGCGGATCAGGTCGCGCACAATAACCGGCGGGCCAGGCTGGATACGGAATTTAAGGCTTTTTTGTTCGACCGGGATGGATTTCAGCTCGTCCTGTTTCTCGTAACACCGGCATTTCGTGGATCCAACCTCCGCCTGCGGGGGGCAGTTACATTCATATGCATATCCAAGTTCTTTTAGCTTCTGTGCCGCTGCATGGTGGGTTTCATTACGTGCGCTTTGAAGATACGGGCCATGATCGCCTTTTTCGAGGGAGGAATCGAGAGGGTTGCTTTCATCAACACCCTCATCCCAGAAAATTCCCAGCCAGTTAAGACAGTCCACAAGGTTTCTCAGGCTTGCTTCGGTACTCCTGGCCATGTCCGTGTCCTCAATTCTCAGGATGAACCTACCCCCATATCGTCGCGCGAACAAATAGTTAAAAAGAGCGGTTCTCGCGCTTCCGATATGAAGCTCACCGGTCGGCGACGGGGCGAATCGTACTCTCGGACCGGAATTTTTTAGCGTATTTTTTGGTGATGACATTTTTTCTTCCGTACCATCGATCAATAAAGGGGTTTTATGATCGTAACACACATCCCTGCAATCCGGCAATCGGAATTTATTAATCCCCCTGCCGTTGCATTTTGAAGGGTATCAAGTTATATACAAAACATGTATCGGTAACTCTGGCGAATAGAGGACCGTATTACAGGCAGAATAATTGAATAGATAGAGGATACGCAAGTGATCTACCTGGATAACGCGGCCACAAGCTGGCCGAAACCCGCAACCTGCATACACGCAATGGAACACTTCATCGCGAAAATTGGAGCTAACCCAAAATATTCGCTCCACCAGCAGGCACGGGTCGGCGAGGATGTAATGGATGAAGCACGGAGTAATGTCGCAAAAATCCTCGGCGTGAAGCAGCCTAAACATATTGTTTTTACCCTGAACGCGACCGAGGCGCTCAATCGTATTTTGTGGGGTTATGCGGACCGCGGTTTCAGGGTTCTCGCCAGCCGTTTCGAACACGCGTCCATTACACGACCATTGTCCATTTTGAAAAAGAGACGCAGAATAAAGGTCGAGCGGATCGGCGATCCGGTGACGGGAATTATCTCCCCCGATCACGTGCATGAGGCCTGCGAAAATAATCCTGCCAATCTTCTGGTCCTTACACACGCTTCCAATCTGACCGGAACCCTCCAGCCCGTTGATAAAATTGTCAGTGCCGCGCACGAGCACGGCTGTGCCGTACTTGCCGATGTGGCCCAGACTGCCGGGGTCCTTCCCATTAAGGCCGATAAATGGGGTGTTGATTTCCTTGCTTTTGCCGGTCACAAGCACCTTCTGGGTCCGATGGGTGTGGGCGGGTTTTATGTCGCCAACCCCGACATGCTCGAACCTGTGATTGTCGGTTCTGCCGGTCCAAATGATGCTTCGGATGAAATCCCGACCGGCATGCCCAGCCGGTTGGAGCCTGGCACTCCAAACGCGCCCGGTGTCGCGGGCCTTGGAGCTAGTTGTCTCGGTTTACTGGATAAGGGAGTTTCAAATATCCGTAAAGAACACCAGCGCCTTACGAAAAAAATAATGGATGCGTTCAAGAACGTGCCCGGCCTCAAAATATATGGCCCGGCTGACGTCCGCAAACGGACCGGAATAATCGCGTTCAACATCGATGAATTACGTCCGTGCGAGGTTGGCGAATACCTGGACCAGAAATTTGAGATTTTAGTAAGGACAGGGCTTTGTTCCTGTTACTGGGGGAATGAGTTAATCGGGACAATTCCCGATGGTGTGGTCAGGGCGAGCCTGGGCTATTTTACAAAGGATGATGACGTTGAACTCCTCATCGAGGCGGTCGGGATGATAGCCGAGGATCTTCCTCGGTCCGCGTGATCGAAATTTCCCTAGATATGGGTTCCATTTTCAATTCCCGAATCTGTAAATTTTGTCCACCGTTGCTACATACAAATGCTCCGGACCGAGACGTAACCCGTGAATTTTGGTATCGAACGCCCTGTGAGCGATTTCAGTTCCTGATCCATCGAAAATGTATAAGTCTTTATCAGTTGTGAGTGCGATATTTCCATCCGATCCAATTAGCGGGGGTTTAGTAAAGATCTCTCCTGTACCCGGTCCGGTTGGCAAAGGAAATTCGCTGATAAAATTTAGGTTTGGGTCGTAAATTTGGAGGGTATCTGCGGTAATGACCGCTACTGAGCCATTATTTGTAATCGCTGGTCTCAGGTAAGGACCGCAATCGACTATAGTGCCGATCGATCCGTCCGGTTCGACACGCTTGAGCTGTCCGTTCGCGACTCCAATCGCGCCCCCGTCATCCGTAATCACTGCGAATGTAGAAGAAAAGGAAGGCAAAGAAGCTGTTGTGTCCCATCGTTGATTCATATTCAGGTCATAACAGTACAACCCGGCAATGGTGGAAACGTAAATGTTACCCGTGGGTTCATCGAACGAGATTCCCCTGATTTCAGCCAGCAGATCAGTTTCATAAACAGTATTAAATGAACCATCCAGGAAGGCAATGTAGGTCGGTGGATCCCCAAATGTGTTTCCGCTACGGGCAAATGCAATCAGAGTGCTGCCGTCAGGCAATGGGAAAACATCGAAAATATGCATGCCGTCGAGTTCTCCAACCCAGTGATAATATATATTCTCCATGATCTGATAACCCCAGTCGGCACTTATATGCTGCTCAAGAATTGGCCAGGCTCCATACTTGTTCAGACCGGACACGAAGCTTCCAAAACCGTTTACATAGATTGCAATATGCTGGTATTCCTCATCCTTTGATCTAATAATCGAATAAAGCCCTGAATCTGTCAGGACCATACCATAGCCTGACTGAACTGCTTCGCCGGCATCTTCCCCGAAAATGAAGGACCGTGTATATGAATGCCTTTTTTCCTCAATGCTAAATGAATAAGTGATACATTCATATTTATGACTGATATATAATCTCTCGTCCTCTGAGATTAAAAGGTCGCGGAATGAGTCATACTCCCCATACAATCCCTCAATAATATCATCACCTGCCAGATCGACAGGCAATGGATACGGCGAGCGGTTATTCCTGTGATAATTGATCCCTTCAATCGGGTGTCCGCCGCCAAGATATTGTTCGGCGTTGACCGAATCAAGGACTGTGGTTGTCATGGTTCTGATGATCGGCCCGAAATTATCCGAGTTAACAGTGACGCTGATCTCGACATCGGTATCGGAATCAACCCCGTTCGCTGTGTAAAGCGGTTCAGCGACTCCAGAATCCTCGAAATTCCCGACATCCATCGGATCGCTCGACCAGACGTATGTAATCCCCGAATCACCGCTCGCGGCTACGCTGTATGTCCATGAAGAATATTCATCATCCGATGATGAACCGGTGATCTCTCCAACCTCCAGCTCCGGATTACTTTGAGAAGTTGAATCCTCGATTGTGATATCTATTGATTTGATAATTGGGCCATCGTTATCTGAATTCACCACTACTGTTATTACTGCAGGAGTATCAGTATCGACTTCTGATGCTGTAAAGTTGGTTGTATCGGCATTTTGTGGGGACAGGACACCGGAATCGGGAGGATCGACAGCCCACAGATAGGTGATACCGGTGTCGCCGGATGCGGTAATGCTGTAATCAGCCGAACTGGTTTCAAGAATGGTCCTAGGTCCGGAAATTTCACCAACGATGAGCCTGGGTCCACCTTCAATACCACCTCCACCCCCGCAGCCGATAAAAATTCCTAGTAAAGCTAGAAGTACGATTATTGGTATTCTGCTTTCCATGGTATCTCCAATAAATCTGACCGATGAAACAAGATAAGCATCCCACATATTATCTATTAATCTTAATTATAACATACAAGTTTCCGAAAGCATAATAAAAAAATCCCACATCCTGGATGTGAGTATATAGACGCACTGCCGTGCTGTTCTACGGCTGGGATTTTGAATTGGTTTTTTTTCTTATTACACCAATTTATGCTCTACCAGAAAATCCCTGATTTCATCCTTTCCTAAATGGCCGTTTGTGTTCGTCGAATATGTCCTGAAATTGTCGCCGCGTTTTTCGCCGAACGGTCGGAGTATGAACATATCATCACGCTCTTCGGTATATGCCGATTCATCGGGGGTTAACAATTCCTCGAATGTTTTCTCTCCCGCCCTGCGACCGGTGAATTTCATTTCAATCTTACCATTGCCTTCAGACCCACTGCCTTCAGATCCAACCATATCGATCAATACGTCGGCGAAATCGGTAATTTTTACCGCCGGCATTTTCAGGATGAAAACTTCGCCGCCCGCGGCCTCGGCCCCAGCCCTTAATGTCAGGTGGACAGCCTGCGGGATGGTCATTATGAACCGTTCCATATCCTCATGAGTGATCGTCACCGGACCGCCATTTTTGATTTGCTGTATAAACAGGGGAAGTACACTCCCGGCACTGCCGATCACATTCCCGAACCTGACACTCGCGAACCGGGTCCGGTGGCTGCCCTTGTACAAATTCGCCGCGATTATCAATTTTTCGCTAAGGAGTTTTGTCGCTCCCATTGTGTTTATGGGGCTGACGGATTTATCGGTGTTGATCGCGATTACCTTGTCCACCTCGTGGTCGAGCGCGACATCTACAAGGTTCTGGGTCCCGATCACATTCGTCAGCACCGCTTCAAACGGGTTGTATTCACAGGCGGGGACATGCTTTAAGGCGGCGACATGGAAAATTATATCTATATCCTCGCACGCCCTTGAAAGCCGTTCCTTGTCGCGGATATCACCAAGCAGGAACCTTAAATTTTTATGTTTTACCCACTTCCGCTGGGCTTCGTACTGGTTGTTCTCGTTACGGGAGAAAATCCTGACAACCGATGGATGATACTCGAGCAGTTGCTCGACAATTTCGGAACCGATCGATCCCGTCCCCCCCGTTACGAGAATTCGTTTTCCAGAATATGCGCTTTCCAACATAATGGCCCTCCTGGCCGATAGTCAGAATCGAAAGATGTCGGGGAGGACACCACACGCTCCCTCGTACAATGTCCTCCCCTAATTAGTGGTCATTCCCACCTTTTTAAAATTCCATTCCAGGTACTAATACTTAGGCTCCGAAAGAGCCGAGCTTCCTATCTTGCTTCGGGTAACCTCTTCACCCTTTTTCATTTCGCTTGTTATTATTCCCCCAATTATTTCCTTGTAGTCCGAAACTGATATCTCCCCTTCGGGACGTGAAAATTTCAAATCCTGAAGAGTTAATTCCGTGCCGGCTTTCAAATCCCTCCCGGCATAGATCCCTTTACGTCCGGCTTTCCGATTTTTCAATTCCTCCGGACATGGTTTCTTTATTCCATCGCCAAGGCCAATAAAAACATTCTTACACGCCTCGATCAATTCCTTCATTTCGGACGGTTCAGCCGATAAAACATGATCCGGACCGTCAAGTTTTTTGTCCAGCGTAAAATGCTTTTCGATGAATGACGCACCCATTGCCACCGATGCCGGTGCGGCCCAGGTTCCCTCGGTATGGTCCGAAAATCCGATCGGTTCAGGAAATTCTTCACGAAGCGTAACGATCGATCGGAAATTTAATTCATCCGGCCTCGTTGGGTATCTCGACACGCAATGAAGCAGGGCGAATCGATCGCAGCCGGCATTCAGAATCACATCGCGGGCAGCCACGACCTCGTCGAGATCGCACATGCCCGTCGACATTATCACTGGAATTCCAAGTCCGCCAACGTGATTTAACAAGGGATGGTTGGTCATGTCGCCACTCGCGATTTTTATTGCCGGCACGCCGATTTCCATCAAAAAATCAGCTTCCTGAATCCCGAAAGGTGTGCTGATAAATGCGATCCCGATTTCCTCAGCCACTTTTTTAAGGTGAATGTGCGATTCCGGGTCAAGTTCGACCTTGGTGAAAAGCTCGAAATATTCAGGCTGTTTTACCGGATGGGCAAGGTCGGATGCTTTGAATGTCTGGAATTTAACCCCGTCGGCCCCGGACTCTTTCGCGGCATGTATTAATTTTTCAGCCAGATGGATATCTCCATTATGGTTGATGCCTATTTCAGCAAGCACGTAGGGGCTGGAATCGCGTCCAACCTCGATACCCGCGATTTCAAATTTATCTTTGCCCGATAGCATCTTTGCAATCCTTCAGGGATCCCCATCCATCTTGTGAGATTTCCGAATTCGTCTTAACAACCTCGGGATGTAATTCAAGCCAGGGTATGATCCTCTCGAGTGTCGCGTCCTTGCCGAGATTCAAAATGATCTGTTCGACAAGTTGTAGATCCTGTTCCGTATCGACCGTAAATCGCCAGTCCGGACGTTTCCACTTGTCGGGTGGAGTTATCAATCTCATCCTGAAAAGGTCCGGATTTTCATAAAGGGCAAGCGTCGGATGTTCCCTGGTTCTCGTTGTAGTTGCCATTAGATCCGCCCGTTTCAACGCATCCAGGGTTACGATCTCCGCGGTTGTCCCAAGCGGAGTGTCCTCCATCACGGCATAATCCCATTCACCGTCAAGGAAACCAAGCCACGTTTCTGTTACAACACCCGGATCGATAAGCGGGTTGTCGCCTGTAATCCGGAAGACTATGCCGGCTCGAACTGATTCAGCCGCAAGGATTACCCTTGAAAGCACATTTTCCTCATCCCCCTTGAAAACTTTAACTCCCCATCTTTTTCCGATCTCCTCCAGGGGGTCTTCCTTTTTTCCGGACGGGATTGCCAGGACGACTTCATATCGCTGTGTACCGGACAACCTTTCCTGGAAATCCTTCACCCGTTCGATCACGTGCGACACCAGAGGTTGCCCCGCAAGGTCCAGCGTGACTTTTTTATCAAGCCTTGTCGAACCGAGCCTGGCGGTTATGACTGCTGCAATTTCCAAATTTTCGTCCAACCCCTTTCGGGGTTCATCCTTCCTTGTCTATGTATTTCGGATCTTCCGATCCTGATTTTTTCAAATAGCCTTTCACGACCGTCGTTTCGCCCTGTATGGTTTGAATAGCCGTCTGGAGTTCGGCCATCAGGTTTCTCAGCTTGCTCTCAAGATCGGCGTCCAGGTTTACGAGTACATTTAACTTTTCCACGACCTTGCCCGACTTCACATCCGGGTGTTCCGGATCCATTGGCGCCATCGCATCCGTAAGTTCCTTCCGACGTTTCAGCAATGTCACAACACGATCTACATCCTTCTTTTCCAATGCCTCTTCAAGGGCATAACTGATTTCAAGCATCTGATCGAGTTCTTCAAGCATTTTAATCCTCAGCCGGTGATATTGAGTCGTGGCGAGGTATCCTCAACATCCGGTTTCTTTTCTGCGATTGCGGTGTCATATACTCCTGTTTTCCCAACCGTTTCAGGATCAGCAACTACCGAATCCTTATCCTGTGCACCGGGTTTGACATCCACGGCTTCACTCTTTGCTTTTTCAATTGTTTCCTTCCAGAGATCCCTGATATCCTCTGCAAGCCTGAGGCATGTATTTATTTTACCCTCGTCCTTATCTATATTAGCCTCGATCAGCAGATTGTAGAGATACTGGTAAACCAAAGCCAGGCTTTCAGCAAACTCCCCTGCATCAATGTCGAGATGCAGCGTCAGCTCCAGGTAAATATTCTGGGTTTTCAGGAGATTATTGTTCACATCATCGAAGTTGTCCTTCTCCAGTGCGAATTTCGCACGGCGTATAAAATTTACCGCGCCTTCGACCATCAGGATCAGAAGGCCCTCCGGACTCGCGGATTCTACCATTTGTTCGAGATACTTGTCCCGAACGCTCAATTGTTCGTTAGACATATGTCCTCCACGTTAACGGTACCTGCATCGTCTCTGTCAGAGAGCTTTTTCAAGCCCATTACGAAGAACGGTAATACTCCCCTGCCCGTTCTGCCTGTTGACATAAACAGGTTGGTATACAGATCCAGGGCCTCGCGAAATGTGGTTCGCGAGAATTTCTTTCCGTTAACTGCCTTGAACGCCCGCCTGAAGTTCAAGACTCCCACCTGGTTCGCTGTCTCGATGAAATCCTTCATCGATTGCTCTTCCATCAGTTTAAACCTGTAATCATCCAGCTCCTTAAGAACTTCCTGGGACCATGCCGTGCTCAACTGATTAACATTCTCGAGAGTCCTCGCCGCTTCCAGTACCCGGTTCAATCCCTTTTCACAATAGTCTATACAAGTTTTTAAACTTTTTATCGTGTTGAAAATCCCAACCCGAAGGGGGTCGAGGTCATAACCACCGAACTCCTCCCCTTTCTGTTTGATTGTGCTCAAAGCATCAAATGGTTCCTTGAGGAATTCCTCCGCAGCCTCACCGAAAGTCATCTGCTCGCAATTGTCCTTGAGAATACCGCCTTCAGTCGCGTTTATTATACGAGCATCTGTTTTCGCGAATTCCGTACGGAACCACTCCTTGTACGCGAACATCTGGCGGTTTGTTTTAACTTCATTGCCGTAGATATCTGTCATGGCCATCGTTTGATGCTGTTTTTCATATGCCTTCACAGACATATCCTGCTTGTTCTCTTCTTCGAAATATGTGCCCTTAACATACGTCCGCCCGCCCGAGAATGAAAGGTCCTGCCCGACAAAAATTATCGGATCGCAACCCATTTTTCTCGCGAGGTCGAACGCCATTGTCGCAACCGACCCCCATGTCATTACATGCCCGACGTCCGGTATGAACTGCGCGATCCAGTTCATCACCTTGTCGTTATAACTGGCGATGAATAAACGGTCCTTGAAGTATTCCAGGCTCAGCGAATGGGTCATCGGCTCCGCCACCAGAATTGAGTTTACCGTATCGGTGCCGCGAAGGTGAAACCAGTTCGCCTCCTGGGGATCGCCGGTACAGATCAGGTCGGGTTCAAATCCCGCTTTTTGAATCGGTCGGGTGGATGTGTCAACCGCGATTATGACAGCCTTATCTCTGTACGCCCTCACCTGATCGATATTTTTCTCGAGCGACGGACCGGCTGAAACAATTATCGCAGGTTTTCCCTCCAACGCGTTGAAAAGCATCCTTACCGGGGGATGATCGACCACGTTTCCAATACTTGCCATGGTATTTTTCTGGTAAGTCCATGCCATCAGCATGAGCGTTTGAAGGTTTCCACCGGTCGTGATCAGTACTCCTTTCAACCGGGTCAGTAGATCCGTATAAAACTGCGATGATGGAAGCTTTGCCCGGCCGGTTAGCTCGATAAACCCGACCCCGTTGACTTCCGCAAGATTGTACCGGCTGAGGAAAAGCGCGAGTATGTTTTCAGTATCGGTTCCGATAGCGATATGGATTCTCGGATCGCTGAGGATCTTACGCATATCACGTGCTGCAAGGGCTATTCGGAATGCTGAAATATGAGGCTCGATGACCAGGATCCTTGTCTCCTTTCCAACTTCGTCCGCCAGTTTTTCAACAAGGTAACCAAGCCCCAGCCCGAGAATTACAAAATAATTCCTCCGTCCGTCATGTACCCCGCTGATCTTGTCGGATGCCTCACGGTCCGGGTCATACGTTGAGTGAATGGCCACCTCCGAGTCGCCACCAATACAATGCATGGTTTTCTGGCCGTTACGCGCATCCCGGACAACAAATCGCCATCCCGGGAAATTCGGGTCATCTCCATCGGGATCGACTGAATTAATTTTATCCGCAAGGAGTTTGTTGTACGATCTCAACGCATTGAGGTTATTAATCAAAAACCTGTCATCGGCGGGGGAGTCATTTACAGGATCGATTACTGGTAATTTGACAACATTTTCAACAGTATTATTGGTTTCCAGACGGGCCATGCTTGACTCCTGATCAGCGTTTTCAGTTTCCTGTTTTACACGAAAAATCAAACAGGAATAGCGAGAGCCTTGTCGGGACTCAGCCGATAATTCCCATTGTTCCCATTTTCAGGACTCTTGGCCCTCCTCCAGTAACCCTGGTCGACTTTATTCCGCGACCAGAGCCTGAAGAATTAAAGCTTTAACCCTCAACCTTCCCAGGATTTAAATTTTCAGGTTCGGGAAGGAGTTTCACCAGTTCAGGAATAACCGCCATCCATTCGTAGAGTAACGGAGAAAGTTCATACTCAATTAAATCGGCAAAAAGCGTCCAGTTCTCATCCTTCGTCGCTTCAAGGACTTCATTGGCATACCGGTTCAGTTTATTCAGTTTGTCGAGAAGATTTATCTCGTCGATTATCACCTTTGAGAAATCCATCTGGAAAGCAGTCCGGATACTATCCAGAATCTGGCTGAATGCAGCTATCACATCGAGTGCCTGACTCGCATCGTACAGGCCTTCCTGCAGGTTGCCGCCCCTTATCAATTTGGCGGAATTCTCAAAAATTTCCGAAAGCTTCGGCAGATAATCCTGCGCGTCGGACAGCGATTGATATGTAAGGGCCAGGCTGTTCGCGGTTTCCAGGGCGAGAGACGCAATATCATCCAGCCTGGAATTTCCAAAACCAATTTCCTGGCCCTCGTCCAGTTCTTCCTCGTTCAGGAATACGCGTGTTACTACGTCTGGGTATACAACCAGGTCCGACTCGATTCGATCCATGAGTTCCTTGAAGGTGTCAATGCCTTCCGTTGTCAACTCGCGCGATTCTCCATTAACAATTATTTCCATTTAAAAAATTCTCTGCCGATTATTTTCCATATATTACACCATCAGGGTTCACGTTGCATACAGGTCGGCATGTTTTTATTTTATAAACTTGCAGAGATGCCGCCGCTGCTGGTTCCAGTCGTTAGCATGCTCATTTGCGCTGTCAGGAACTGTCGTGTTTGTTCGAACGATGCGAGCGCGATCTCCATCTGGGTGAACTCCCGTCTCAATCGAAGTTCATAAAGGGCCAGGCGGTATTCATAATCATCTATACGCCTGCCGATCCTGAGAAGATCCTGATCGATTAAACCCCCGGCCTTGATTTTACTTTTTATTATCCCTTCAGTTCCCGTATACCCGTCGAGAAAAGCATCCAGACGCCTGGCAAGACCAGCATTTTTAATTGCTTCTTCCCCAATTGTTGTCTGGGAAGCTATTCCGAGCTTGTTGGCGATATTCTCGCCCCCCCCAAGGTCCTGGATCGATATCCGGGCACGCCCTGTCTGGGTTTGGGTAGTAATTTCAAGGAACCCACCGTCGGTTTGCGACACCAGAATTTCCCCGCCAAGGCCCACCTGGGACAATGCGTTCGCGATATCGGTACGAATCGAACTCGACGTGTGGTAACCGACACCGAATTCAACTACCGCGGATGTTACACCATTCCCGATACTGAACCTCATCGGCGCGGCGAGTGATATCCCATTCGAAATATCTATATTCCCGATCAGGGTGGCATACGACCTCATGTCGTTGGAGAACAGGTTCAGAACTTCCTCGGTCTTGTCCTCCAGTGCCGCCTGTAGAGTCTGGTTGCTTTCAAGCTTGGCATATATCGTGTCGTAATCCACTGAATCAACTACCAGATAGGGTGTCCGGGCAAGTTCGATCCCATAGCCCACATTGCCGGTATCGATTCCAATATCCGAAAGCATCTTGATTGCGTCATCCGCCACACTTGTCACAGGTGTGATTAGATTGAATCTCAAAGAAGAATCCAGCCGTTGAATCGTCGACGATCGATTGAGTATATTCTGGATCGAGAAATCTTCCCTGGCCTCTTCGTACTCATCGATCTCGGAAAAAGTCAATTCCGATCTCTGGTTGTCGGTAAGGGGTATGAGAAATTCCCTTTCATCCTCATCGAGCGGGCCGATACTCAACACTTCCTGGAGTTCATTATAGTTTTGTACAAATTCAGCGATAACCGCTAGGGTTTTCGATGTGTCTAGGGTTATATCCACAGCGATCGGGTCGCTCGATACTCCCTTGATATTAAACGTGATATCGTTTAGGACATCGTCAACCTCATTGGTGTCGCGAATATAACTCTGGCCATCTACTATGAATTCAGCCTTAACCCGGCTGGTCCCGATATTCTGAGGCTGCTGGTAACTTTCCGTATATCGCATGGACGACCAAAAGTTGGATGTATCCGTCGCGCTCCCGATCTGTATCTGGTCGAAGAAGGGTGGCTCCTCAAGGTCCTGGGTCAGAATAAGGCGGTCGGAATTGCTGTCGTACGACGCGATTACCCCCACATGGGCGTCATTTATTCGCTGGATTATGTCATCAAGGCTGTCCGCAGCGGCGTTTACCGTTATTTTGACGCCGTTTATCGTGAATGTGCCGCTGACCACCGGGATCGTTGCTCCTGAGTAGGTCAATGAACTCGCCTGCCTCAAGTCATCTTTTTCGGTTCCGGAAAATTGCACCGCTCCACTGGCTCCCTGGAGACCGAGTACCTGGAAAAAGTTCGATGTATCACCCGCCGCACCGATTGAAATTGCGCTGGCTGTTCCCGCGTCGGGTCGATAGATCAGGAACCTGTCGAAAACCGGATCGTACTTCATATTTACACCGGCTCCCGATGAATTCACGAGTCCCATGATCTCATCCAGTGTCTGGGAATCGGTGTTGTCAATGGTGATTTCAACCCCGTTTATTGTGAACGTTCCCGATATCAATGCGACATCAAGCCCGGAATCATCGATCAGTGTATAAATATTCAGCGCCGGCGTCGAGGTGTTGGCTGCATCGGAAACCCCGCTGATTCCCATGAGGTACTGCGATGTCGGCGGGCCGACAACAAGTTCACTTGACTGGTCTGTGTAAAGAAGTGCTACACCATCGTTGAATGCGCCGGCATAACCATCCAGCCTGACACTGGTAATCAGATCCGTAATTTCGGTGCCGTCGGTTCCCACGACCGTTCGCCTTTGTTCCGGCCCCCCGTTCGTCGGTGTAAATACCGTGGTAAATGTATAGTCGGTATCAACAGAGGTCGCAGAATCCACCGAACTCAATCCCGAATCCGATAATGTGCTGATGTCGGTATCCAGAGATAATGTGTCCGGGTCGAGCACATTTTCAAGAATTCCATTACCCCCGGTGTCATCCAGCAGCCTGAAATCTCTACCGCCCTCATTCGCGATTATCTGTAAGTTGTAGGCACCTGCGCCGTCATCGACCAGTTGCGCTGTAACACCCGGAGCCTGCGCGTTTATCGCATCGATCAGGCCCTGGACCGTACTCCTTGATGTGACTCCGAAAATCGTCACCGGGTCCACAACACCGGCGCCGTTATCGCGATCTATCGTAAAAAGGCTCGATTCGGTGACGCCAAGAGAACTTAAAATTGTATCTGCGTCAAGGCTGACTGTTCCGGTCACAACACCGCCGCGACCCTCGCTTCCTGTCACGATATGCTTACCTGTGGCTGCAACCGTGAACCCTCCTGTCCTGATTGTCTGGCTGCGATCGTCGATACCCGGGTCCGTTATTACAAAAGTTCCCATACTCAGACTTGCCACGTCTCCCGGGTCGTCAAAATACATGGAAGTCAGGGTCTGACTGGTGCCCGATGACTGGTCGCGAAAAACAAGTTTGCCCTGTTCCAGCGTTACTACAGTTTCCCATGGGGGATTCGGGGCATCATTAACGAGGCTGGTCAGCTCGGTAATCAAATCGTTAAGTGTAGTGGCGCCGGTAATTGCAAACGAGCTTGAGTAACTGTCCCCGTCATACTGTGTACCGCTGATTTCTATTGTCTCATCACCTGAAAGCGACCCTGAGAACTGGTCGAGATCGACGAGCAGGTCGGTACCAACGGCAATAGTTGCGCTCGAAGCCTTGGTGTAAGTCCGGGTTCCTATGATCGTTCGATACGTCGCTGTATTCCCGGCCGTTGTATTTCCGGTTGTAAAGGTGAGTGTGCTGCCGGAGTAATCGGTATCCTCGAAGGTGAGCGTATCAAGCGAAATAGTGTTGACCCCGGATGTATCCGTCTCAGTGATAAGAAAAGCACCGTTTCGGTCGATCGTAACCTGCGCTTCTCCCTCGAAGGCGGCCTGGATGGTTTGCCGTAACCGCTCAACTGTATCGGTCGCGTCATCCCCGAAGGTAAAATAAGCCGTATTGGTCGAGGTGTCCTTCAGTGTTACATCAATTTTTATCCTGTCGCCCGATGTAATTCTCGCCGATCCCACCCCGGCCTGCTGAGTATCATGAATCAAGGTTCCCGACAACGCCCTCGTTCCGCCGAGGTTGTTTGACGTCATTGCAATTGTTGTGATCCCGGCAGTGTTGCCGTAAGCCATTTTAACGGATGCCCGTTCGAGAGACCTGTCATTGAGTCCGCTGATTGCCTTCGCTCCCATGGCCACGGACTGGATAGTCACGGAATGAGAGGCTGGCTGCGCGTTAAATCCGGCTGTTACCCCAAGTATGCTGGAGTTCGAAGATGAGGCGATTTTGGTGCGGAATGTAGATTCAAGACGAAGATTGAGGAGGGATGTTTTTAAGGAGAGGATCCTGGTGCTTGTCAGGCGGTATGCTTCTTTTTCAAAATCACGTCCTTCCGCCAGGAGCTCGAGCTGCCTGATTGGCGTTCTCCGTAATCCTACAAGAGCTTCAATAAGTGTGTCGGTCTGTAATCCTGAGAAAATGCCAGTAAAGGAAATATTGGTACCCATCTACGCGTTCACCCTCCATGGTCCGGCTGAATTGGGTAAGCCTTATCTATAGTATATCGGCCTTTCTTTGGAAAACTTATGAGTAATTTTATAAAAATCCCTATCTTTAATTGGAATATTTCCCTTGCATTTCCGATCGGTCCAGAGACCAATCCCATTAATTAAATATTGATTCGTATCAGAGCCGCGAATGTCAATGAGCGGTCTGCCAGATACATGCAACGATAACAGTAGCCCGACCGTGAGGGGCTGTTGATAAAGTACTAAATCCCGTAGCGCAGGACGCCGGCCTGCAGTACCGCGGACGGCCCGTCCGCATGGAGAGCGGTATCGGAAGTTTTGATCCCTTGTGATTTTTCAGTCTAATAACTTTTTCAACAGCCCCGTGAGGGAGGGCTTTTCATCCCAATCGTATAGGGAAACAAGCAGGCAGGCGCCTGGTCGTTCTAGAATTCTGTGGTGATATCTATCTCCCGCACGACCGGAACCACAGTGAACTCAAGGTCTCTTCGTGATTCACCCGATGTCAGCTCAAACGAAATGCTCACCGGTTCGCGCACCTCATGCCACTGAGGGAGCCATTCGCTTCGAACCAGAACCACATAATTACCCGGTGCCAGGTCTGTGTAGAGGAAACGCCCGAACGAGTCAGAGTACCTGTACGAACTGCCGTCTACAGACTGGAGTTCTATCACCATACCGGAAATCGGTCGCCTTGACGGCATTTCTCCGCGTCCACCGGGTGTTTCGACAAAAACCTGGCCCCCGACAGCTACCGATCGCATAACCGGAATCTCTAGCTCGACAGTTGACCCGGCCTCTACAATAAAAATTAGCGGAAGCTCAACTTCGGGTGTCAAACCCACCCCAAGCGATGGAGTGTCCAGAGTTAACTGGTGCTCGCCGGGATCGAGTGATGGAAATCTGAAAAATCCGTTGTCATCGGTTACCATCGTCATCCCACCGACTGAAATCTCAACATTTGGGATTCCCTGCGTTGGATCGTCCGACTGATACAACCTTCCCTCAGCACTTCCCTTGCGTGGGAACATCGTCATCGGAATGCTGAGCGGATATGTAAATCCGAGCGCGATCTCCGTGTTACCGCCGAATGTTCCGGTATAGCTCCTTGCACGCAGATTCAGCTTGTACCCCGACGGCATTTCCCAGTTCAACGATCCGTTGATGCTCGTCCGCGACCCTCCGAAACCACCCGAACTCCTTTGTATGCTTAACGACAAATCCATATCCCTGCCCAGCCTGGCATCGCCCCCCAGACTCAGATCCGTCGTGCGATCCGCTTCAAATCCATTATTTCCCGACGTCCGACTCGTGGCATATCCGAATTTCAGCGATATATCGTGATTCAGACGGGTAGTGCAGTCGAACCGAAGTGTATTTTCCGTCTCCTCGTCGCCCGTAAGAAGATCCTCATCGGTCCGATCCTGCCACGACGAGGTTATTGAAAAATTGCCCCAGCTCCTCGAAAACGAATACTCAGTCAGCCTCGATGTCCGATTATATTCTTCCAGAATCACATCCCGCGACCGGTCGATCCTGTGCGACACCCGCAGCCGACCGATTTCCTCGATGTTCCACGTCGCGCCGAACCCGATATTCCTGTTCCGACGTCCCTCCTCCTCCGGATTGTTTTCGAGATTATTCTCCGACTCGTTGTAGTTTCCCGAAATATTCACTCCCTCCAGCGGACTCCATGACAAATTCAGCCGCCTGATTTCCGTGTCCCGCCATCCGCCCCGAAAATCCGTTTCCGCCCGAAGCCATTCGCAATTCGTAGAAAAACTCCCCGCTTTGTACCTCCCGTTCAGACGCCATGCGCTATCCGACCCCGACCGGCCGATCTCCCCAGTCACTTCCGTACCCTCCCACGGCTGATATCCCACCAGAAGCCCCAGAATTGTCGACGATTCCGGCTCCCTCTCATACGTCTCCGGTACCGACAGCTCCGAATCCCGTAACGCCGTCAGACGCACGATGCCCGACTCCCCGATCCCGTGCGCCACCTCCAGGCCAGCCATTTCCACCGGAATGCTCCCACGACCCCGCGTATAAAACACCCGGTATTCCCCGTCTCCGTTCCGATACAACACCTCTCCGCCCCGACCCGATCTGGACCGCCCCGCAATCCGAGACTCCGTGCTGATTGAAAAATCGCCTGCCTGGATATACCCCATTTCCGCATCCTCATACCGTGCCCACGGCCTGTAACTTTGACCGAATCCCCCGACGCTGCCGCCGGTTATCGGAAAGCTGACCCCGGACAGGCTCGCATGCCTTCCCTCACTGAACTCCAGTCCGAGAGTGCCAAGATTGATCCCTGACGCAATTTCCTCCTCGTCCCGCCACGAGATCAGTGTCTCAACCTCACTTTCCAGCATCGCGTATATCGGTCCACCGGCAAGCTGACTCGGGATAACCCGCGTCGACGTGGTCGCCTGCCATTCCAGTTCCTCAGCGCCCGGTTCCAGCGGACGCGCGATCACACTCAGCCGGTATCTGACGGACTGGATCAAATCCTCCGGAATCGATGTCGTCACTGTCACAATTCCGGACTGATACGGGTCCAGCGTAAGCCGACGGTCCGGCGGATCGACCGTCAACCGCCATTCCTGCCGCGATTCAGTCTCAATCACCACTGTTGTCGACGCGTTCCCCATGTTCGTCACTGTAAACGTCTGTTCGATCTCATCGCCCGAATACGCGGCTGGTCGAAATATCCGATCTTCCCGAATGTCCAGCAGTATCGTCGCGGGCACTCTCACCAGCACTCCCACACTCGCGGCCTCCGATGGCACACCCCCAGGGAATGCCGATAGCACGATCTCATATTCGCCCGGATCGCCACCCGCGGGCATGTTCACCGCTACGAACACCACTTCCGCTTCCCCGCTACCGATCCCCAGTGTCGGAGGCATCGCGGTATACTGCCATCCCGGCGGCGCCTCAACCGATATCTCAAACAGTCGGGCATCCGGCGCGTCGTTCGTTACACGTATGCTGATTGTCAGATTGCGGTTCAGTACCGCGTCGACCTCAGGCGATGAAAGAAGCTCCAGTTGCACGTCAGCGTTCGCCGGAACGGGCCGCGACAGCAAAATAAGAAATAAAAAAGCGAGGGTGTATAGCGCCCTCACATTCTTTGATTTCAAGTTATGGTTACAATGCATTATGCCATCTTTCCCGCACAAAATAATTGTTAACTACTCGCTCTCCACTGGTTCCTCAACCACTGGCTCATCCTCAGGCTCGGCAGGTTCTTCCACCTCTTCCGGCTCCTCCTCTACCGGCTCAGGGGGCGGCGTATACGTATAGTTTACTCGTCCCTGTGCCGCGATAAGTGTCGGAACTCCGTAATCCGCGTAAATCATTATCATGTACTCGCCTGATTCTATCGGAAGATCTCTCAGCTCAAATTCAAACTCCCGCGCGCTTGCCGGAAGCACTGTTCGCTCTTTATGTTCCTGTCCATACACAACCTCGCCGGCTATATCCGTCATCTCAAGCCAGACATCCGGCTTCATGTATATATTGCCCCTGTTTTCGAGAACCGCGACAGCGTCAAATCCTCCTTCCGCCTGTTCCATACTAAACGATGTGAAGGTCGCCTCACGTATTTCGGTCCCTTCGATCGTCGAGAAAATCTGGATGGCATACCGCCAAATGGTAGTGATGCCGATCACTGTTTCCCCCTCAGCTACCTCGATGTCCGGCTCCTCTTCCGGGATACGCTCAATGATAATCACTCCCCAGTACGATCCCTCCAGCGTCCGGTCCTCGGGAACATTAATCTCCCAGTTAACATCCCGGGTTTCCTCCGTCTCAAGCGTCATCCGTTCCGGGCTGAATATCATCCAGTCCACGAACGACCGTACTTCGTTGCCCCTTTCCTCGTCGATAACGTACCCCTCAGTACTCCCCGGAATCCGTAACCAGTCGCCCAGGTAAATCCTGAGCACCACCGGCTCATCGGTTATGTTCGTCACAGGAATCGTACCAGTGAACCTGTCTCCTGGCGAAACGATAAACTCCCTTTGGCCGAAGGAGACAGAGAAGCCCTGGGCCGCGGCGGGTGATGCCGTCAACGCAATGAAAGCCAGTCCAAACGCAATCAGCGCGATTATTCTCAACGCACGTTTGATCGATGTATTTGCTTTCATAAGCAACTCTCCTGTCTTACAAACTCTCAATCGTGAAAATCAGCTCTGTTCCATACTGACCCGGTACATCCTTCATCCAGGCAAGCACAACGGCAAAATCCACATAAATTACGCCATCACCCGTTTCAGTGCCCCAGTCAAGTTCCTCCTCCTCCTGTGTAACCGGCAGCCAGGTTTCCTCGTCTGATAGCTTCCATAACAGGTCTGACAACGGCTTGATATACGTCCCGTCATCGCTGATCCCCAGGTCCGGATCGTATGAGCTTATCGTGATGCGCCACGAAATGTCGCTCTCCCAGAAGATCGCGTGTGACGGGATAAACGCGTATCCGTCGTTGAATTCATCTTCTCCGACGGTCCCCAGATTAATATCGGCCACAATTATAGATTGTGCAGCCCGGACAGCCGTCGGGAAGATCAAAAATCCCGCCATCGCAACGATCAGCACAATCCACATGTGCCTTCGGGACCAACCGGGTGCGCTGGCTTTCAAGCCGGCTCTTTTATGGGACGAACCGGGTGCGCTGGCTTTCAAGCCGGCTCTTTTATGGGACGAACCGGGTGTGCTGGCTTTCAAGCCGGCTCTTTTAATCGTATTTGCTTTTTCTTTGTCCATAACCTGATACCCCCCCCTCAATCCCCCCCAAGGGGGGAAGGTTTCCTCACCGATCCCCCTTATATTTCCTCATCGGTCACCCCACCGACTCCCCTCTATTTCCACACCATCCCCCTCTTGGGGGAGTTTTACACACCATCCCCCCCCTGGGGGGATTATAGGGGGGGTCCTTTTTCTCAACCATCCCCCAAAAGCCATTACCATCCCCCAAAAGCCATACCATCCCCCAAAAGCCATACCATCCCCCCCCTGGGGGGAGGCTAGGGGGGAGGGGGGAGGGGGGTTTCTCTTTCTCATGGCGACGACAACTCAAATATCACATATTCGTAATAATAATCACCCGGTACATCCCACGCCATGTCCAGCTTGACCTTGAAATGGACCGGATACGTCGACTGGTTGGTCGGACCGCCGCTCGCGACATACGCCGACTGCGTGTCCAGCGACGCATATTCACTCCCGCCGTATTTCCAGTATATGTCCGTTACCGGCTTATCCCACGGTCCTTCCCACAGTTCATCCGATCCCCGAACCGTCATCACCCAGTTCACATTCGCGTTCACACGAGCGATCAGAACCTCCTGGTGGGTCCAGCCGTCAAGAAACTGGAGGATATCGGGTTCAAATTGAAGGTTGTCCTGTTCAAGTGTGAGCGAGCGTACACCGGGTACGCTCATTCCAAAACCTGAATCATCGACCGGATCCGCATGCGCAGCCTGACAGATGACAAGCAGTATCACAACTGCAAGGATGAGTTGTTTCAAAATTACCATTCTCCTGTTGTTCGTATGTTCCATAATATTGCCCCCGCAACTGTTTTCCAAATAATATACCATAACCCACACCAGATAATCACCCGTGATAATAATCCGTGATAATCACCCGTAGAACAGCACGGCAGTGCGTCATTAACCTCTCATATATCGAAAAAAACGCACTGCCGTGCTGTTCTACGGGACATTACCTTTTCTACCTGCGACGTGGAAACCATCAAACCATTACACGGCCTCGATCGTAAAGTAGACCGTGGTCCAATACGACCCCGGTGGACTCCACTTCCATAACAGTTCCTTAATCCTCCAGTCAATTCCTGGAATTGTCCCTGTTCCAACTCGATCTGCCGGTAATTCTATGTCTATCCAACTCCTGTACCAGTCCAATGGTGGCCAAACTGGCACAGTTTTGTACTTGCTGTTATCTGGTGGGCCCCACTTGACCTGCAGGTACCATCCAAAACCAGAAGGTCCACCCGTCCATGGGTCCCGATGTACCGTTACCTTCCAGTTTGGGGTGTTCGACCACCATTTGATTTCGCCATGGTTTACAATCGCCACGGACCCCTCGATCATATCATCCAGCGTGATTATAAATACCACATCAGGTTTGTTAACGTCTTCAGGTTCATATTCAATGTAAACAATATCCTGAATGTTCACCGAAACTTCAACATCTTCAGTAACTGCATAAGCCGGTAATGGAATTAATACGAGCAATGCAAACGTCAGCACAATGCAAAGCAGTCTCAACTGTATCAGTTCCTTCAGGTTCGTCATTTCTTTTCTTACCAGATCATTCATCGCTTTTCCGGGTAAAGCAGGGGACAAATCTTTGGTCCGGGAGCCTCCGATTGTCCCCTACTTTTTTTTAATGAGTGCTTGTGCTTAACTGCTGGCACCTATCGTGAATTGCACCGTGTTAGTGTATAAGCCTGGCGGATCATCACCCCAATCCAGGAGGATGCGAAAAGTTACAGGAAAATTCCATTGATTTTGGACATTAGGAGTGTAATTTCCTGGAGTCCCCATCTTGACCGCTACAAAGTTCGTAGTGAGAGCAGAATAGGAACCATCCCCATCTATCCAGACAATGTCCCCCACCGGTTTGTTGCCGTCTCCGCCACCGAAAGGGTCATTAAGGCCCTTAATGGCTACTGTCCAGTTAGCATTGGCCCAAACCCTGCAAGTCTGGACCATTCCTATCTGTGTCCAGCCAATAGGGTGAGGAGGAAACTGAGTTGGAGCATCGTAATCCAGTAAACCAGATAACGGATCTGGAATATTTGTCACTTCCCAATCCATAGATGTGCCTGGATGGACCACGAGTACGAAAGTTGGCTCGATGTCAACACTAACCACGACGTCTACAGGATCTGCATAAGCGCTCATTGGAGCCCCTAATAGCAGGGCGAGAAAGGTTATCAGTAAAATAAATTTTCTCAAGCGCATAGTTACCACCTTTGTTCTTCACTGCGCACACCTTGTCCGGCACTGCACAGCAAGATTTGTATAATGGTTCGTTGCAGATCCACGGAATTAATCATCTGCCTCAAGAGTAAAGGTAACTGTGCAACTACAGTCAGCACCCGGGCTGGCCCAAGAGAATCCATCCAGCTTGGAATCGATGTCGATATCATAACCGCTTCCCGCGGCCTTAGCATCTAGGACATCGTATTCTGTGGCGGCGTTTACCAGCTTCACCCAGCCAGCATGACCTACAGTACCGTCAGTATCCCCAAAATACAAACCAAAGGTTTGCGCGTTCGTCCAGGCGGTCCTCGAGGCGTTGAGCTCCCACAAGTAGTTGCAGGCTCCCGTGACATTGCCGTTGTTGTTCTTAATCATGTACGTGTTGGTGAAATCAGCCGCGAGCGGTGTGAACGTGAAATCGGCCATTGTGAACACTAAGGTGCTCGTGTCATTGATATCGACTGTCACTAGCACGTCCGTCGATGCAAACGCGGGAGTTGCTAGCAGTAGGAATACTGCCAAAGATAGAATTAGTTTACGCATGATTGCGTACTCCTTTTTATCTCACCAATTTTAGTTTTGATTCAATAATCGGAAGGTGATGAAACGCCGGACCTTTACAGCTTAAGCTGATATAAGGTTATCCGATTTTTACCTCTTCGGATTATCGCAGGTATGAGTGACCTTTCCCGGATCGGGTCCTTCCACCTGGATCGGTTTGGGGATTCGCTACACTACTAAACTAATTCTTTCTCTGCGTCGCGTTTCCCCTCTCTGGTTTAGCCTACGCCTTCGTCTCGTCAACCACTCCTGTATTGAAACTTTGATGAGTAAGTTCGCAGAATATTACAGGGCGATTATGGGCATGTCAAGTGTTATAAGCAATTTTATCACATTAAAATCCACTATATTTCAATAAACTCTTAATAAGCTTTAATCTAACTTAATCAGACTTAATCAGCTTTAATCAATCTTAATGCCTGTTATTTCAGTTTACATATAAATAAGCATCCTGAAGTTCCCCGTAAATACAAACATGGGTGTCCAATTCATTCTGATTTCCAGTTTGAATCGAACACCCTGTAATTTACTCAATCAAAAAAGAAGCTCGGTCTCCACCATTTCCACGTCGCTCATCTGTAAAATGATTCGGCGGAAATAAACGGCTGCTCACGCTCTTATGTCCGTTACCGCAGACCCGCTGTTAATCAGCGATTCCGCTACACTTGGCACGTCATAAGGTGGTATCCTTCGGATCACCTCACCGGTCCGCTCATTGATAACCTCGACGAGTACATCACCACTTTCCAGATTGATGGTGAACTTCGCCCGAATCTCAAATGTATCGAAGGTCAAATTAACCTTCCGGAGCATAACAGCAAGTTCCTCAAGGGTCATTCGCTGAAATTGCCCCCGATCCCTCGTTATTGCACGACCCCGCTGATTTGAGGAATCCCGAGACCTCTGAGCTTCTTCGAATTTCTGGATTTTCGCAACGCGTTTTGCCGACGGAATAATGTCAGAAGACGCATTGCTTTCACGTTTTCCACGCGCAGAAGTTGCCCCCTGCACGTTATTAAGACGTGTCGTCCGATTCAAAAAAGCTGCATCAAGGTTGGTTATATTAGCCATGAGATATCCTCCCTATTTCAAGGGTGAGATGGTTATCTCAACAGCTGCAGGACCGTCTGAGGCAGCATGTTGGCCTGTGCCAGCACGGAAGTACCGCTCTGCAGCAGGATCTGGTTACGCGTGAAGCTGATTACTTCCTGCGCAACATTCAGGTCCCTGATGCCGGATTCCGCGGCGGTCAGGTTCTGGTTTGCTACATCAAGATTTCTGATTGTCGATTCAAGCCGGTTCTGAACCGAACCCAGCTTGCTTCGGAAACTGGCAACCCTGTCGATCGCACCATCGACCTGGGTTATCGCACGTTCCGCTGAATCCTGGTTCAGGAGCAGGACTCCCTCAAGCCCAATCGCATCAGAACTCATCTGACCGATAGCGAGCGCGAGTCTCTGTCCCTGGTTGGCTCCAATCTGGAACACCAGGCTGTTGGGCACGATATGCACGAAACTCGTACCGGTGAAGTTGGACGTCAGGCTTACCAGAGCGCTGTCGTACGGGTCAAGGTTGTATGGAGCCTGGACCTGGTTACCAGCGCCATCCGGATCGAGCTTGAATCCCTGTGTGATGTCGAAGTGAACCTCAATACCTGGAAGAACACCGCGTAATACGCCTGTGTTGCTCTCTCCGGTTGCCACGACTCCCCCTGTCTCGATGTTTAAGATGCTGATCTGGTAGTTGGCATGAGTTGTTTCCCTTACCTGGAACAGGCTCAGCGCGTTGATCGTTGACTCATCGCCTGAGAATACAATCTCTACACCCGGGATCGGGACTGTGATCGAGACAGTTCCCTGTGCGGGTCCGGTAAGGTTGTAGTGAACAAGATCGGGAAACGATCCGCCAACCAGCGTGTCCTCAAGATTGAGATCGAGTGTTGAATTCGGGTTAGCCAGAGCAAGGCTAATCTTGCCGACAAGGTCCTCAACAGTATCAGTCTTGTTGACCAGGATTGATGTCGTCCGGCCAAGAGGAACCGCTGCCATACCGACCTCCACATAGTCGCGTCCATCGAACACTCCGTTCTCCTGGAATGCCGCGACAGACTGCAACTGCGTGGTGTTCTGGGCCTGCAGCACATTGTTCGTGCTTACATGGATAATTCCCGTCTCGCCGGTAATAAGGATCGCGTCGAATGAGAGCCTTAAACCCTGGAAAGTATCAAGGCCAAGGGTTGCGGCTGTACCGGCAACCGAGATATCTCCCGTGCCGACACTTCCGGTGTCGAGGTTAGTCACCTGGTACGTGCTGTCCGAAAGGGCTGATATACGGAAAGTGTAAAAGCCCGCCGGAGTTGAGGTCTGGACGATCGTTCCATACTGCTGGAGCTCGTTGGCTCCGTTCGTGTTGATTACGATGTCATCCGAACCCGTAACGACATCGCCGTTAAACCGCAAGCTTAACTGGCCTGTGTTACCATCACCCAGCACGCCTACATCACCGCCGCCGATACTATCGAGGTAGCGGTTGGAATTCGCGGTAATGGCTGCCGTGACAGTGTCATATATCACGTCACCGATTCCTACAGAACCGGCATTCAGAGTGATTGGGGCAACACTCAGATTTAGCTTGGACCCTGACAGGTCAACATCCGAGAACACTAGTGTAGTAATCGCGGCAGATGCACTACCGGCGACCGAGATATGGATACGGCCATCCTCAACCGCACCGTCACCCATCTGAACAAGCGCTGAATACGCAGCGGCTGAGAATAAAGCAAGACTAACGAACCTTGCCACACTTGTCCAGAGTGTACCGACACTGACTATGAGTGATGAATTAACGGCAGCACCCGCTACATCAAAACCGGTGAGCCTGATACGGTCCATACCAAGGGTTATCTCCTGGGAATTGATCGCGTCATAGACTGTATCACCACCGACAGCGACCGATGTCCCTAAAATACTGACTGTCGCTGTTCCGGCACTAACAAGAAGCAGGCCATTGACAGTCTGTGACTGGACCTCCATCTGGTCTACGCCGATTGTCGTTGAACCGCTCGTGAAATCAGCATGGTTCAGGTAGGTGTACTCACCGTTGATGATACCGACCCTGTCCTCTCCTGCAATCGTGTGCAGGTGATCGGATTTGTATCCCGCCAGTGTTGGCGCCTCGAGCAGCGTTGTGTTAATTGTGAAGTTACCACCCTTGCCGACATCGCCATTTATGATCAATGAGGTTCGGGTTGGGTCGTCTACACTGGTTAACGCAGCCGCGTCTCCATTAAGGAGATTCTTGGAGTTGAATTGCGTCGATCCCGCGATTCGATCGATCTCGCCGATTAGCTGATCGACCTCACGCTGGATCTCACCTCGGTCATTCTGGGTTAGAATGCCGTTCGCTGCCTGGACTGCCAGCTCGCGTATACGCTGCAGGATGCTGTTGGTCTCTGAGAGAGCACCTTCAGCGGTCTGTAACAGACTAATGGCTTCCTGTGCGTTCTGGCTGGCCCGTCTAAGGCCGCGGACCTGGGCGCGTAAGCGCTCAGAAATAGTTAAACCGGCAGCATCGTCGGCTGCACGGTTGATTCGGAGACCGGTTGACAGGCGCTCTACGTTCCTCGCCAGTGCCCGGCTCGTCTGCCCTAAACTACGCAGTACATTTAGGGATATTATGTTCTGGTTGATTTGCAGAACACTCATGTTTACTCCTCCATGAGATCATGAGATATGTGATGGTTATGATTCGGAACAATCCGTTGTCCCGCCGCCCATAAGGTTTGTAAGGATCCTTCCCTACTTCCCTTGCGGACCAATCATATATATCGTGCGTTTTACACGATTTGTTGCCTGGAACCTCTCTCCCGGGTTCCCGGATTCAGGTTATGCGCGGTTCACCTCTGTTCTACCCTCTTCCGCATCTCATCATGCTTTGGAGGATCTGATTTTTTATCTATCTCAAACCGGGGTTCCGGACACCCCGTATTGAAATCAAGTTCAGTGGTAAAGCAAAAAACTATATTAATAATATAATATTGAATTATATGGAATTATATCTATTTAACCCTTTTCCTTTAATCAGATTTTACTACATGTTTATGGTAAATGCAATTCAGAACTCGTTTTTTTGTCCGATTTTTATACTTAGTACATAACCGTGAGGACTAGCTTTCGGACATCTCGGCTGGTTCCCCTCGAACCAGCTGATTTACTCCAGTCTCCGTCTGGTCTCGCTCATCCGGGTCCTTTCGGATTCTTGTCCACATGAGAGCTTTTCCATGTCCGGTGTCGCAGGCTTTGCCGCTTGCTACCGGTGCATTTAGGGCGTCTGACAGGCTTGTCGTAAGGCTTACTGTTGGCGCCCTTCCTTTTTATTGTTATCTTATCCAGCTTGTGCATTTAGGGCGTCATTCAGGCTTGTCTTTTGGCTTACTGAACGGTCCCCAATGCTTTTTACAATAGAATATACTGTTCTCAGATGTCTTCGGTTTGCCATGGTTCATTCTCCCTCTTCATTATCGAGTTGATTACCTTAGCAACTGCAGAACATTCTGCGGCAGCATATTCGCCTGGGCCAGTACCGATGTACCGCTTTGAAGTAGAATCTGATTCTTGGTGAAGTCGATGACTTCCTCCGCGACATTCAGATCCCTGATCCCCGATTCGGCGGTGGCCAGGTTCTGGTGCGATATATCCAGGTTCCGGATCGTTGACTCGAGCCTGTTCTGAATCGAACCGAGCTTGCTTCTGAAACTTGCTATGCGGTCAATCGCACCATCAACCTGGGTGATAGCGCGTTCAGCCGATGTCTGGTTCATCAACAGTACACCATCGAGTCCAATCGCCTTAGAGTTCATCTCGCCTATCGCCAGGTCGAGCTGTTGACCCTGGTTAGGTCCAATCTGGAACACCAGGTTATTCGGTACAATATGTACGAACGACTGACCGACATAATTATTAGTTATGCTGATCTGAGGTAAAACGTACGGGGCCATGTTCCATGGTGCCCGAACCTCATCCACGGTCCCGTCGGGATCAACCTTGAATCCCTGTGTATTGTCATAACGGACCTCTATCCCGGCTAGGATTCCACGTAGAACCCCTGTATCGCTCTCTCCATATGCGACAAGACCGCCGGTTTCCAGATTCACCACACTAATCTGGTAATTTGCCAGGGTGGTTTCACGGATCTGGAACAGGCTTAGCGCATTTATAGTGGACTCATCACCTGAGAAGATAATATCTACACCCGGTATCGGGCTGGTTAGTGAGATCGTTCCCTTTGCCGGACCGGTCAGGTTATAGTGAACCAGGTCGGGATACGCGCCACCCACCAGCGTATCCTCAAGGTTAAGATCAATCGTACTGAGCGGATTCGCCAGCGCTAGACTTATCTTGCCTATGAAATCCTGGACCGTATCCGTTTTGTTGATCAAAATACTCGTTGTCCTTCCAAGGGGAACCGCGGCAAGGCCCAGCTCGACATAGTCCCGGCCTTTAAATACTCCGTTCTCCTGGAATGCGGCTATCGACTGAAGCTCGGTGGTATTCTGAGCCATCAATACATTATTGGTGCTCGTGTGAATTATGCCCGTCTCGCCCGTTACTAGAATTGCATCGAATGCTAGTCGAAGTCCCTGGAACGAATCCAGATTCAACGATGAAGCTGTGCCTGCCTGGGAGATATCACCTGTGCCGACACTCCCGGTATCAAGGTTAGTCACCCTGTACGTGCTGTCGGACAGCGCTGAAATACGGAATGTATAAAATCCCGCAGGTGTTGATGTCTGCGTTACCGTCCCGTACTGCTGGAGTTCATTCTGGCCGGTTTTTGAGATGACTATCTCGTCCGACCCGACTGTTGCATCACCGTTGAATCTCAGGCTGAGTTCACCTGAGTTTCCATCGCCGAGCACCGCTACTCCTCCACCGACGATACTGTCCAGATATCGATTGGAGTTCGCTGTAATTGCTGCGGTCACCTGGTCGATAAATACATCGCCGATTGCCACCGATCCGGTATTCAGTGTGAACGGGGCTACACTCAGATTTAACTTGCTGCCGGACTGATCGCTGTCCGAGAAGGTCAGTACGCTAATCACAACAGAGGCACTGCCTGCTACCGAGATATGGAGCCGTCCATCATTGTTTGCCATTGTGACGTTACCGGAGCCGGCGCCCGTTGAGAACAGGGCATTTTCTATAAATACCGCAAGGCTCGCCCAGGTTGTGCCGACACTGATCAGTAATGATGAGTTGACCGTGGCCCCCATTACATCATAACCTTCCAACCTGATTCGATCCATTCCAAGTGTGATCTCTTGTGAATTAATCGCATCATAAATTGTGTCGGTTCCAACGGCTGCCGATGTCCCTAATATACTGACTGTGGCTGATCCCGCGCTGACCAGAAGCCTGCCGTTAGCGGTCTGGGATTGAACTTCCATCTGGTCCACCCCTATGTTGCTCGCTCCGCTGACCCAGTCAACATGATTCAGGTAAGTTACCTCACCATTGATAATTCCGACCCGGTCTTCTCCTGCGATTGTGTGAAAATGATCGCTCTTGTAGCGAGATAGTGTCGGGCCCTGCAGCAACCGGGTGTTGACAATGAAATTACCGCCTTTACCGACATCGCCCACAATTAGAAGGCTTGTTCGGCTGGGATCGTCAACACTTGTCAGGGCCGCTGCCGATCCGTTTAACAGGTTCTTGGAGTTGAATTGTGTGGATGTTGCTATCCGGTCGATCTCGTCAACGAGTTGATCGACCTCACTCTGGATCTCCTGACGGTCATTCTGGGTCAGGATACCATTTGCAGCCTGCACAGCCAGTTCGCGGATACGCTGGAGAATTCCGTTGGTCTCCGACAGCGCTCCTTCAGCCGTCTGGATCAGGCTGATCGCTTCCTGGGCGTTCTGACTGGCTCTCTTTAATCCGCGGACCTGGGCGCGTAAACGCTCAGATATAGTTAAACCGGCAGCATCGTCCGCTGCTCGGTTGATCCGGAGGCCGGTCGATAGCCGTTCTACATTCTTCGCCAGCGCCCGGCTTGCTTGCCCTAAACTTCTTAATGCGTTCAGGGAAATGATGTTCTGATTTATTTGTAGAACACTCATTAAGTCTCCTCCTTGAGACCATTTAAGTGATTTTGCAGGGCTTTTCTCTCGTCCCCGCTCCCTTGGACCGGACCTTTGGGGCTCCCTCCCCGACCCGGCTCAGGAATATCGAGTTCTCATTCTGTGCTAAAAACACAAAATGTCCCATTGAAGTCGCATTACCTGCGCTTCATGGAATTTCTATAACTTTTCACCTCCAAAGGGTGGCTGGCCCACACTAACCCGTGCTCGCCACCATCTTCCTGTTTTTTATGTCCACTTTACCCCATGAAAATAAGTGAACTGGAAAATTAGGGACATACTAAGCCCCTATTTCATCCATCGACAACTTCTTAACAGTCTTAACCCTTTAATTAAAAAAATTCAAAAAAAAACGTTTTTTTCGATTTACTTCAGGGCAACAGGTAGCCCGGGAACCCTTGCCGTGGTAATCCCGCACATTATGATTATGTAAAATGGGTTCCCGGGATTTTGTAATTTAACACCAGAGATGTAGCCCGGGAACCCACAGCAAAATAACATTCCGGGACCAGGCGGAGTTCGACGGGTTCCCGGGTTACGAATCTCATTGCGGGTATGGCAGATTTACGTGGAAATGATTATCGTGACGCTGGTAATGCCAGTCCAGTACCGATGGGAAATATTTCGTCAGGTATGTGTCCCTGATGTGTTCCAGCACCGCCCTGACCTCAGGATCATCGTGGTCTTCCACAAGGTAGATCCTGCCGTCGGAATACTGGATTCCGGTAATATCTATCCCCAAACCATAAGCATGAGACGATTTAATATTCGTGCCATAAATATTTCGGTCGTTATAAATCCCGATATGCTCGATTCCGATTATGCCTTCCCTGTACATCTCTTCGCACATGGCGCCAAGGGTCCGGATCAGGTCGATATTTGCCCACGGCCCGTTATGGGGTATGAGGAACTTCTTCGCATGATTCCCTTCATGGTAATAAAAAGTTACACCGGCCAGGCTCGTAGGGCAGTGTACGGTGCCTCGTGGTCCGAAACCCTCGATCGGTGGAAGATACCAGTCAGGCTCGGGAATCCCGGGTTGTGAAAATCGCCTGTTAAGTGTCTCATTTGTAATGATTATATGTGTGCTCTCTATCTGAAGCCCCGGTGCGTGAGCGCGTATCATCCAGTTTCCGCCGGGATAATCGGGAGCGAGCGGGTTTTCATTTGAGACAGACACAAGTTTCGACCTTACCAACTCGCTGGGTTCAATGGGATCGGACTGGTTCGAGTGCCGCACCGGGGGATCGTTCGATGTGTACCAGTAGCTCTGTTCGGAATCATCGGTCTCATCTATCCCGAGCCGGAAAATCGCATCCGGAACCTCAGGGACGTAGCTTGATTGGCCTGGAAGAAGTCCCGAATGAACGATAACGGTGAATTTGCCATCGTATTCGTGATCCGAAAGCCCGATCATCACCCACCCTTCATAACCATCGAGACTGCTCCACTCCACCTCGCATTTCTGCCATAAAATCCCCATTTCATCTATTACCGAGACCTTCAGCTTAGGGGGGTTCGCTTCATTGGCAAGCCTCATATCTGAAATATAAATTGATATCGAGTCTATAGTATATGGGGTATATGGAGGTTCAAATTCAACAGCGTATCCCATCCACGAACTCAGGCCGTCACCTGATGGTTCCCCCTCTCCGTAGAAACAATCTTCCCCAATCCTGAGAGGAAAGGCATTCGACCGGCCGGGGAGAATAAACCACTGGACGATAAGCAACAGTGTAAACAGGATTATTGAAATCTTTCGGTTAAAAACCATGACAAATCTATTTAAAGGGGACTCTACCGTCGGCATGACGGTTCATCCGGCCTTAGTCGGAAAAAGGGATTATACCTTATAAATGAAAATTCAAAAAACCATTTAGCCTTCGGACCCGGGGAATCGCCGAAAATATTTACACTGAATCACGCCATATGGTATTCTAATGTCATCAGTCTCAATATTTATTTTAATAACTCTTTAAAGGTAACCCGTTTTTATGGACAGCAATTACTTGAACCAGCCGGTCACTGTAAAACTCATAACTGGTGAATCTCTGCCCGATGGCGTGCTATTCTGGGGAAAATCTTCCCTTGGTGAAGATATTCTCTGGTTCGGAGTGCCAAAACCGGATGAGGTGCACAAAACTGAAGTGGAGTTCCATATACCACGCTCATCCATTGCTTATATCAGGCTGGAGGGCGAGAATCTGCAATAATCATTAAGTCATTGTGAGGGTTATTATGCCGAAGCAAAAAAAATTACTTTTACTTTCAATATCTTTACTACTGATTCCGCTATTTCTTATAACCGGGTGCGGACCTAAACCCCCTCTCCATTTCCAGACACTTCAAATTCAGGATTCTTCCGTATCCGAAGGCTATGATATTTACCTTTACATTTCAGTAGAGCCTGGCCTGCCGCAGGGAGAGGTTAGTGAGTTGCTCGAGTGGCTCAGGGATGTTAAATTCGCAGACCAGAATAAAATAAAAATTTATGTTTGGGACAATCCGCAGGCGGCAATGTTAAGTGCCATGGGGGACAACATTGCTGTTCTTTTTGTCGACAGGGAGAATGGGGTCGACAGTATCGAGTTTGGCAACATATAACACTCCTGTCCGGAACACCAGATGGGCTTCATGAATTGGATATATCCACCAACTCTGCATCGCCCGCTACGAGCGGGTTTTGTTATTTCATGGGCGATAGCATTCTCGATTATTTTCGCGATTGCCCCCGCGAAAGCGGATAACCTGACCCTTGGACAGTGGCTGGATATTGGCTGGGATTACTACAACCTCGGAAACATTGATGAAGCATTCAATACATTCCTCGAGGTTGTCGACGCTTATCCCGAATCCGGGGAAGCTCACCTGGCGCTTGGTGAAATTTACCTTGAGATCGGAATCACCAACCGAGGCAGAATTGAACTCTTAAGAAGCCTGAACCTCGATGACGAATCCGATCTCGCTGCGCGTGCGCACTTCCTGTACGCGAGAAGCATCCGTGAAGAGGACCCTTGGAATGCTTTGATCCACCTCAATCGTGCCCACCACCTCGGAGGATCACAATCACTCCAATTCGAAATCGGTATTCAACACCGTTTCTGCAGGCTCCTTATTCGTATGGCTGGAAGAGCGGAAAGCGGCCCTGTAGTCCTGCACTACGCGTCTTTCCTCCTCCTTCAACCTGAGGCCGATGAAATCGCTGCACAGGCTGAAAGCGCCCTGTATCAAGCCGAGACTTTCTGTGGTTTCAACGTCACGGAACCGATCCACATTTTTATCTATCCATCCGAACGGGCAGTCCGCGCCGAGATCATGTTCCCTGAGAACGACTGCGACCCCGTCAACCGGGAATTACATATCCCCTACACTTCCAGTTTCGATTTCCTCCAGCCTCTTTCTGTCCAGGTGATAATCGATTTACAGAATCATATGAACCGGCATGCCGGGGCAGGATGGGTGTTCGATGCCCTGCCGGTAGCAATCACAGGTCGGATCGAGTGGACTAATGCCGGAACATCCGATGCGCTAACCGGTTCCGGAGATCAGCTCACTGTAAATATCTCCGTTGACGATGTTGCCCGGGCTCTTTATACAGATCGCGCCCTCGTTGATATCCGCTACCTTGTCCAGGATGACTACAGCCCGTATGTTACCGGCTCGGTCAGGCTGGCGGAACTCGGAAGTTTCCTTAACTGGGTGCGACGGACATACGAAATGGAAAAACTCCAGGAGCTGATTACCCAGCCCAACATTGAGATCATCCTTGGGGATGATCTTGATATCCTTCATCAAGCTTGGTCTACCGATCTGAATTCCGAATCAAACCTGATCTCCGACCCCGGCCTTGCCCTTGAGTTTGTCAGGGAACTCCCTCTGTCACAACTCGCCGGTGACCCGGAACTGCCTTTGAATATGCTCAAGGAAGGCCTTGCTATGTATCTCGCGGGTGACAAAATCAGCGGTACATGGCAGATTCATCAAGCCCTTAACCTGAACCCGGGCCTCGCGATCGGATATTACACACTGGGATGGATCGCCTCCGCTGAAAAGGACTGGGAGGAAGCTGAGGAACACCTGAGCATGGCGCTGATGCTGTTCGAGAAACCCCAGGAAATTGCCTGGTGTCACTCGCTACTGGCTCCGATTTACCTTAAACAAGAGCGATGGGAATACGCGGCGGCAAGCATCAGGCTTATTTCGACTTATGCCGCATCCGATGATTTGCTCGCCTGGGCACAGGATATCCTTCCTCGTCTCAGCCATATCATCGCTCTGCAAGCCCCCTTCAAACTCGATTCGGATTCCCTCGAATCCAGCCTCATGAGAAGTTTGTTTGAACAGGTCGACTCCGATCTGAACCCGGTTGAAAATGAGTCCACCTTGAGTACCGATCCAATTCATGGGTCAATTACAAATTATATTTACGACTTGATGGAAGAAACCCACGCCCGGACCCTGACGAATTTTTACATGTCCCTCATCGAACAGTTTCCAGGAACAACTTTCCGCCATGAAATCACGGCAGTCGGGACAGTGGGATCCGCTATTTATGTAGAGGTCCTCGTTCATGCGAATCTTCCGGTATCCTTACAGAACCTTCCACCCGAGTTGCAGGTTCTAAAGTATGAGGGATATCCCCTTATTTTCCAGGTAATACCAACCGAAACAGGATGGCAGATCCTGGATTGGGAAGATGCATGGTTTCCGGAATCGACCATTTCGATTCCAATTCCGCAACCCGCTGATTAATAACTCTTTAAAACAACCAACTATGGCCAGGCATGTAACATGTGCATTCTGCGCATGATCTTCTGTAACATGTGCATTCTGCACATGCTTTCCTGTAACCGTTGATATTAATCCAGCAGACTGATAGGATTCTCCCTCAGGTCCGTAACTTATGAGAACCGCGATTGTCTCTGACATACATTCGAACGTCGCAGCACTGCAATCAGTACTGGCGAAAATCGATACCCTTGACTGCGACCGCGTGATCTGCGCAGGTGACCTTGTAGGCTACGCTGCGCACCCGAACGAAGTGCTCGACATGCTTCGCGAACTCCTTACAATTGGAATCCGCGGAAATCACGATATTGCTCTACTCGATCCGATCGAGTCAGAGACATTCAACGAATTCGCCAGGGAAGCCCTTTTCTGGACTCGGAGTGTCCTCACCAAAGAAAATTCGAATTATATAAGAACGCTCAAAGACCAGGAACAAATCGACGATATCATCATCGCACACGGCAGCCTTCTCGACCCCGATGAATACATTTATTCTCCATTCCAGGCGGCTAGGTCGCTCGAAATCGCGCCTTGCAGGATTACCGTGGTCGGGCATACTCATTATCCCGAGGTTTACCGTTTTGAACCGGATACCGGGCTTTGCCGCGATATCCTCGTTTCGGAAGGCGAGGTGGACCTTGAGGAAGGCTACCGGTACCTTCTTAATGCCGGAAGTGTCGGTCAACCCCGTGACGGCGACTGGCGAGCGGGTTTAGCGATTTACGATAATGAAGGAAGCGGAAAAATAGAACTCCATCGCCTCGATTATGATGTTCATATGACCATGGATCGCATTATCGAGGTCGGTCTGCCGTCGATGCTTGCTGAACGCCTTCTCGAAGGTCGCTGATACTCCAGATCCGGATATCCACGAGATAATTTCAAAGAGGTTTCCCCAGGACTTGTAGAATTACCTGTTGATTGTATTAATCTCCGAAAAAATCATTATAATACGGGTATAACTGGAACGGACATAGGTGATTGTGGTTGTAATTTTTTTCGCATTATGGGGTGTAAAAGAAGGTTACCTTTAATTTGGTCCTTATAGTAGGTAAAAACGGAAGATACGAAATACTCGGCCAATTTGGTAAAGGCGGCCAGGCTACGGTTTATAAGGCGCAGAACCTTGATCAGCCGGGAACTGTCTTTGCCCTGAAAGTTGTTCACTATCGCGGAATCAAGATTGAGGCCGTTTACGATGGGGAAACATATCAAAGGTATCACTGGGAATACCTCTTGACTTCAAGGCTCAATCATCCCCAGATATCCACCGCAACCGATTATGGTGTCGATGAGGAAGCGAAAGTTGTTTTCATGGCAAGGCCGTATGTCGATGGCCCTACGCTGACTAAAGTTTTGAATCGTAAAAAATTAATTTCTATTGCAGATGGATACAGGATCATCCTTTCACTTGCCGGGGTCCTCGATTACATCCATTCAAAAAACATCATTCACTGCGATCTCAAGCCCTCAAATATTATCATGAAATTCAATGAACCGATCCTTATCGATTTCGGGCTTGTGGCTGGTGAGGATTCTCCAGCTTATATGATTGGCGGTACTACCGGAACCATGTCCTACCTGGCTCCGGAAATCCTCGATTTCGAACTGAGGGATAAATTCAGGTATTCTCCAAGCCGTGACTGGTGGGGCCTTGGATGTATTGCATTCGGTATCTTCACCGGAAAGAGACTCTTCAAAAATACTGAAACAAAGGTTATCAGGGAAAAAATGAACCGCGGTTTTCCTCAAAAAGCCATTCAGAAAGTGCTCGACGGCCATCCGGGGAAACTCCTCGTTAACGCACTTCTCGAAAGAGACCCAAATAAACGAGCCTCCTCAAAGTTAGAACTCCAGAAAATCGGTACCTACGTTTCAGAGGAAAATACTCACAGATCCTGGCATTTGCGTAACCAATAACTGTCCGGACATCTTCTCTATACTGGTTATTAATCATTATTGCCCATGGCAGTTTGAAGTAAGGATTTCCCCTGCGTGCCGTTAGCTTCCAGCTACCGGACAGCAAGTGCCGACCGCATCCTGCGGTCGGATTTTTTTCAGTGACTTTCGCTTCCATCCCCTTCGAAAAACCGGCAAAACGTGCAGACCTCTCCCCGGATGCCCTATCCTATGGGATACCTTGTCCAAAACCAGATTATCTTGGACAGCAGTACTATTGGTGGTAGTAAACTTTACTTCCCGATTCAGTCAGCTCTACTCCCCTCTAAACATTCCTGCGATCGCTTCAAATATTAATTCCACCACGCCCAGTTGCACAAGAATTATTATTATAAAAAAAATCCAGCTTATGTTCGCTGCCAGCAAGCCCTGTTTCGCCATATTTTCTTTCCGGGCAAATTCAGGAAGTGGATATTCTTTCCTGAGCACCTTGAGTTCCGAGGCATATGATTGCCGGACCGGTTCCGCCAGATCCAGCGGCTCGTTATAGACGCCTTCCTCCAGTCCGGCCTCCAGCATCAGGCGGTATGAAATATCGATCAGTTTCCTCGCGAAGTCGATCTCCCTTTGGAATTCAATGCTCCCGATAGGATCCACTGGCGCCTGGATTCCCGCGAGTATCGCGTAATGGTCGGTTATTTTCTTGAACGCACGGATTACAAGAAGTTTGTATTTAAATTTCTGGTTCTTTGCCGTAAGTTCGAACTGAAGCGTCCTTGCACGTGTATGGAGCTTGCTGATCGCCGGTGCAATCACTTTCAGAGGGTTTTTAGCGGACGCCTGGGGTCCCGATGTTTCATCAAGGTAATTGATAATTGTCCTGAGATCGGGCTTGGGATTTTCAGTAGCGGCTGATATTGTTTCGAGCGAAACCATAGTATTTATACTATCGGATTATACAGCGCCCGCATTTCGGTTACACCCTGAGCTTGACACATTCCCTCCACAAGTATAAACTCCTGTAAAAGCCCAGGGGCTTGGGGAAGTGGATAATTCCCGCTGCCCCCGCAACTGTATCGGGCGACGCTTTTCCAGATACGCCACTGGTTTTCAAGAACCGGGAAGGCATGGACAAAGTGGCTGACCCCGTAGCCAGGATACCCATCCCCCTGTGCAACACCGTTAACGCTTTCGGTGGGAAGGCGACGCGGAACTACAAAAATAGTTTCCTCGCGCCCGTCCTTCACCGGACGGTTTTTCATTTCAAATTCAAAGACGAGGTGCTTTATGCGCTGCTACACGATCATTTTTATTTCATTAATTATTTTTACCGTTATAACAGGTTTTGGCTGCAGGGGATCCAATCCGATCCTGAACGACATCGGCGATCCTGGATATTCTCAGGTATTGTACGGCTCACGTATGATGGCGCGGTTCGATCCGGATTCAGGTTTTGTCTGGCTTGCCGCCCCCCCGGGTATTATTAAACCTGATTCAGAAGTTGCCGTAACTATATCGGACGGGGCATCGAGACTACTCTCGACCTACCCTGACGGGCGTTTTCTTTACAGGTTCCCCGGTAATGAAGAATCATTTTGTATCGTAACTTGGACTGATACAAACGAAACCTCTCATACCCAAACTATTGTCGTGACCGATCCCGATGATGATCTGACTGCAAATATCAGGTCAACCGGCCTGTACTGCAACCGGATTTTTGAGTACAAGGGCACTACCTGGATTATAAATTCCGGCGACGATGAGCTGGCTGTACATGACACGGATTCTCTTGTGAAATTAGCTTCAGATATAGATCTGCCTGAATTTTCAAACCCCTGGGAAGCTGATTTCAGTTCACCGACAAGTGGACTCATCACCACTTTATTTAACGGGGTTTTCTCTTTCGATATTCAAACTGGTCACACACCCGCGATCACTACAGAAGGGTTCCGCGAATTCGCGAGCCCGAACGGTGTGTTTATTGCCGGAATGGGCGGCTGGGTAACGAACACAAACCCGATCAGCTATTTCCCCACCGAACACGGACAGGGCTGGATAAGCCAGATCAATATTGAATCCGGTAGCGTGGTTTCAGAAATTGATACTCCCTGGTTGAACCCGCAGTTTGTAATCGCGGATAGAAACTACTTATATGTTTCCTGCACAGGAACTGTGGATTTCGTTCCACCGGATTATTTCGCCAACGCTGTTACCGATGGCGGAATTATGGTCCTGAAACTATCAACCGGTGAAATTGTAAACACATTCGACCTTGGCCTTGGCGCTCCGGGGCCACTCGCACTCAGCCCTGATAAAAGGTATCTCTATGCCGGAAGCGGGGTCGCGGCAAACCTTTACAGAATCGACCTTCATCAGGGCACAGTAATCAACGGACCCGATAACCCGATCGTGATCTCCGATTTTCCCGGTTCGTTTATCCCGTTCATTTCTGAGATGGGGACCGGTTTGATCGCGACCGCCAGTTTCAACGATGACGTGCTTCGTTTTGTCGACTCATACACTGGTGAGCTTGATCCGTACCCGTTCTTCAAGCCGGTCGAACTCCATCCCGGTGAACCAGGAGCTTTCTGGGGTCCGCAGGATGGTGTATTTACAAAGAGAAATGGACAAAGTGGTTTGTTATTCATAACGACAATTAATGGAGCATTTCACTGGCTGGAAATTTAACAGTAGCCCGACCGTCAGGGAGGATGTTTATAACAGCTTTGTATCAGCTTTGTATCAGAGCCGCGCACGTTAGTAAGCGGTTTACATATACATGCAACGATAACAGAGCCACGACCGTCAGGG
>CBDURU010000019.1:0-42349 GCA_965369865.1 uncultured bacterium
TGTTATTAAATTACTTGGTGGGAGATGTCTGACCCGCCAAAGTCCAGGGCTCCAAATTGAGGAGTCTGGAATTCAAAAGGATGTAAAACATGACTGCAACGTCTACACAAGTCAAGGAAGATGTTTGGATACACACGTCATGCGGTGGCTGTTATGCCCAGTGCGGCATAAAGGCTCACCGTGTCGATGGTGTAATCGTGGGTCTTGAAGGCGATCCTGAAACTCCTGCGGGGAGTGGCAGGATCTGTGCTAAAGGAACCGCACAACTTCATACCCTCTACGACCGGCATCGACTTAATTACCCGGTTAAGAGAGGGAATCCCAAGAAAGGTGTGCATGAGGATCCAATGTGGGAGAGGATCTCATGGGAAGAAGCTATGGATACGATTATAACCAAGCTTCAGAACATGAAGGATCGCAGGGGTTGCTATTTCCAGGCGACCACCGTTCAGACCAGCGAGATCCGGTTCGCGGTTCCCGCGTTCATGCGTGCCTTTGGTTTTAATAATTACTGGGTGTCGGGAGGTGGGTTATGGTGCGGAAATGGTGCACACTTCATGAACGGCATCACTCATGCCTCGTGGTCCATCATTCCCGATTGGACCCACAACAATTACACCCTCTACTTCGGATGCTCGAAGGGTCATGGCGCCGGTCACGCCGCCTTGCAGAGCGCGCAGTGGGTTGCGGATGCAAGGGCAAGGGGGATGAAAGCGGTTGTGTTCGACCCGTACCTTTCCACGCAGGCCTCCAAGGCTGAAGAGTGGGTTCCCATCCGGGTTGGTACGGATGCCGCGGCCGCTCTCGGGATGATAAATGTCATCCTGAACGAGCTTGGGGTCTGGGACGCCCACTATCTCAAGTGGAAGACCAATTCGCCTTACCTGATCAAATCCGACGGGAAGTACAAGAGAGACCAGGCCACAAACAAGCCCCTTATCTGGGATACGGAGGATAACAGGGCGAAAACCTTCGACGATGAATCTATCAGGGACTTTGCCCTTTTGGGAGAATTCAATGTCGAAGGTGAACAGTGCCATCCGGCGTTTCAGCTTCTCAAGGATCATGTGAAGGAGAATTATCCGCTTGATAAGGTGGAGGAAATCACTTCTGTTCCTGTATCGACACTCCGCCGTATCGCGACGGAATTCGCGGAGAATGCCCAGATCGGCAGCACGATTACCATTGATGGCAAGGAGTTTCCACTCAGGCCGTCAGCGGCGATCTTTTTCCGTGGCAGCCAGGGTCACGTCAACTCCGGTTGGAACTGCCTTTCTATCGACCTCCTGAATCATATTATGGGAGCGGCCGATGTCCCTGGCGGGGCAATGGGTCACGGACCACCGGTCTGTCACGGCCATCCGAACACCGGAAAACCAGAAACCATTCCGTATGCGTGCCCTGACGGCCTTATGATCGTCAAGGGTTGGGTGTATGACCATAAACCCTACCCGCTCAGGGAGCCGCATGCCCCTACCAGGCTCGACCTTCAGGATATGTTCCCAAGTTCGATTTACAATGCGTTTACTATCATGTCCCCTGACTGGGAAAAGTACCTGAAGCAGTTCAAAATCGATTATGAGCCGGAAATCATGATCAATTTCGGCTCCAATTCAGTGATGACGATGGCCAATGCGGAGGATATTACCGAAAACTTCCTCAAGAAATTTGACTTCATTTTCTCGTTCAATATTTACCAGAATGAGTTCACAGAGGCGGTTGCCGACATCGTACTTCCTGACTGCAGTTTCCTCGAGCGTTACACTCCCTGTGTGACATTCCCCTCCACTTTCTGCCATCCAACCGGTATGGACCACTGGGTCTGGCAGATACGTCAACCTGTTGTCGAACCAATGTTCGAGCGCCGCGATTTCAACGTAGTCATGCTCGAACTCGCTGACAGGCTCGGAATTAAGGACAAGTATTACAGCGTTATTAATGACCTTATCCCCGTCCGTTACGGCGGTGAGATGTCAGAAAAGTACAAGATACAACCTGATGGCGATTATACCTGGGAGGATATATGCGACCGGGTTCTTAAGGACAGGCTCGGTGATGATAACGGCCTTGAGGCCCTGAAGAAAACCGGCCTTGTTAAATGGAAGACCAAGCCCGAAGAGATGTACTGGAGATGGCATGTCCCTGTCAGGATTCCTATCTACTTTGAGTTCTTCATCGATGGCGGACAAAAGGCCCAGAAGGTCCTTGCCGAGTTCGGTGCGGAGGACTGGCTGGACCTCAGGTTCTATACAGGCCTGCCAAATTGGTTCCCATGTCCCTCCCATACGGAAAAGAATCCTGATTTCGATTTGTGGGGCTTCTGCTGGCGTCCATCCTTCCACACTCAGTCCTCCTCCCAGAACAATCCCTGGCTTGATGAGATATCATGCAACGATCCATGGGTGTACCTGATTCAGATCAACGAGGATACGGGCAAGAAAAAAGGCATGAAAGACGGAGATTGGATCTGGGTTGAAAACACTGTCGGTAAAAAGATTAAGGGTCCTATAAAACTGGTTCAGGGCTTGCATCCCGAGCATCTGGCTGTTGCGGGATGTCACGGTCACTGGGCGAGGGCAACCCCGATATCAAAAGGAAAGGGTCAATTCTTCGATGACCTTATCATGATCGGAATTGAGTACACCGACCCTCTGACCCAGGGTACCGATGCATGTGTTAAAGTAAAAATCTATAAAATGAAGGAAGGTGAACGATAATGGCACGTTATGGTTTTGTTATAGATCTAAAACGGTGCTATGGGTGTTATACCTGCACGGTTGCATGCAAAGCTGAGAATCATACTCCTCAGGGAATTGACTGGGCCAAGTGTGTACCGGCTGAGATAGGTTCATATCCTTCAGCCCTGAGACAGATGCTTCCTCTAGTCTGCCAGCAGTGTGCTGAACCGGCATGCAGGGACGTCTGCCCGACCGGAGCGACCCAGGTAGATGAGAACGGAATCGTTTTCGTCGATCCGGACCTCTGCATGGGATGCAAGACCTGCATGATGGCTTGTCCGTACGGTGCCCGCCAATTGGTCAGTGAGTTCCAAACCTACTTCCCGGATGCCGAGGGTGACCTCGATCCTTACGAAGCATACTGCAAGAAGGAATGGGAAGAGAAAAACGGGTACGGTCTGGCAACAAAGTGCGATTACTGTCGTGACCGTGTCGCAGACGGCAAACAACCCGCCTGTGTAGAGGCTTGTCCCGCTAAGGCTCGTACTTTCGGTGATCTCGATGATCCCGAGAGCGAAGTTTCCATCCTGATCCGACGGGCAGCGGGCTTCCAGCTCAATCCTGAATTCGGTACTGAACCATCATGTTATTACTTACCGCCGAGGTGACACAAATGAAAATGAAAGCACAAACTAAATGGGGCTGGGATCACTCAATTTACCTGTTTCTCGGCGGACTTGGAGCGGCTGCCTATGTGACGGGTGCTATAGCCGGCTTCGCCGCCGAAGAATGGGCTGGCATTTCAAAAGCCGGAATTATTTTCGGAGTAATAGCCCTTGGAGTCGGATACCTGGTCCTGCTCATGGGACTTGGTGTACCGAAGAACGCGATTTATTCGATGAAATGTCCAGGGACCTCCTGGATTTCCCGAGGGGTCATTATCGTTTCGGCTTTCTTGGTTTTCGCCGGTATTCACTGGATCCTTACAGTTTTTAATCTAAGCATTACATTAGGGAGATTACTCAGTGTCCCTGCAATTATCCTGGGATTCGGGGTAATGATGTACACGGGATACCTTCTGGCTGCCAACAGGCCGATCGCACTCTGGAGTAATCCACTAACCCCGATGGTTTTCCTTTTGAACGCTCTGTATTCCGGTATATTGGCAACCATTCTGGTATCGGCCCTGTTTGTACAGGGTGCGATAGATCAGATCAATACGCTTGGTTTACACGCGGTTGCTGGTGGAGCAATCATGATTTTCGTGCTTGTGTTCTATGTTTCTGCGACCCATCGCGTGCCGGAAGGAAGAGCTGCAGTTGATATGATGATAACCGGACCGGCATCTACGATGTTCTGGTTCGGGGTAATAATAGTAGGGTTACTCATTCCAGTCATACTGGAGCTTTTCGCGACCCAGATGGAGAATCCTGTTTTGCTGCATATTATTGCGGCAATAGCGGGATTAATCGGGATGCTGTTGCTCCGGCATGTAATCCTTGTATGCGGTGTTTTTGCGCGTCTCAAGGCTGCACGGTTTGAGTACGTTTTACCGCATATATGAGCCGGAATTTTGTATAAAACTCTGACAGAGGGCTCAGAGTTCAAAGTAACTGGTAATAGATGAGCGCCCCTCGCGGGGCGCTTTATTATTCATATTGAGTCAGATTACTGATCTGATTTATTTTCAACTCCGGGTTTTTATAAGGTCCGGATTATACAATTCAATTTTCGGAGACTATTGTGAAAATTCAAGAACATCATGCGCGTGATATCTTTCAAAAATACGGGATTCCCGTACCCGATGCTGAAGTCGCGACAACTGCGTCGGAAGCAAAAGACATTGCGGAACGACTTGGCTTTCCGGTTGTCATAAAAGCCCAGGTTCTGGTGGGCGGACGCGGCAAAGCCGGGGGGGTGAAGATCGCGACAGACAAAACCGATGCATTGAAAAAAGCCGATGAAATTCTCGGCATGGACATCAAAGGCCTTACGGTTGAAAAAGTTCTTGTCGCACCGGCTGTCGATATCGAAAAGGAATACTATATCGGTATCACCGTCGATCGCGACCGTAAAAAACATGTGGTTATCGTATCCTCCGCGGGTGGGGTCAATATCGAGGAGGTCGCCGAGAAAACGCCGGAGAAAATCGGGAAAATCTGGATCGACCCGGCGTACGGGCTTCATCCCTACGAACTTCGAAAAGTCCTTTTCGGCGCTGGATTCGAGCCGAAAGTAGCCATTAAGGCTGCAGGTATCCTCAAGAGATTATTCAACGCGGTCACTCACATGGATATGTCTCTCGTGGAAATCAATCCACTCGTTCTGACCGCCGATGGCCAGGTGCTTGCAATCGACGCCAAGGTCAATTTCGATGACAGCGGGATTTACAGGCATCCGGAACTGAAAGAACTCAAGGAGAGCGAAGATACGGATCCAATCGAGATTGAAGCTCATGCTCGCGGATTGACCTATGTCCGCCTGACAGACGGCAACGTTGGTATAATCGGTAACGGTGCCGGGCTGGTAATGGCAACCATGGACGAAGTAAATCGCGCGGGAAGGGGGATTGCCAAACCAGCGAATTTCCTCGACATTGGAGGTGGAGCACAGGCCGAGATGGTTAAGGATTCCCTGGAGGTAGTACTGAGCGATCCGAATGTCAAGTCGGTACTTATCAATGTATTCGGTGGAATCACCCGGTGCGATGAAGTGGCGAAGGGTCTTCTCCAGGCGATCGAGGGAATCGAGCTGAGGGCCCCGGTAGTTGTACGGCTGGCCGGGACCAACTGGGAAGAAGGAAAGAAGATCCTTGAGGGCTCACGGTTTACGCCGGTCGAAAGCCTTGAGGAAGCCACTGAAAAGATTGTCGGCTGGATGACTGAAAAGAGCAGCGTTTAAAATTTCTTTGCTAACAATAAAATACTTCAGATAGAGGTTATCATGAGCATAATCGTTGATAAAAATACAAAAGTTGTGATCCAGGGGATCACCGGACGCGAGGGGCAGTTCCACGCACGACAGATGATCGAGTACGGGACCAACGTGGTCGCCGGGGTCACGCCTGGAAAGGGCGGTCAGAAAATGGATGATGTCCCGGTTTTTAACACCGTGGCGGAAGCTATAAAAGAAACCGGAGCAAACGCCAGTATGGTGTTAGTTCCTGCGGCGTTCGCAACAGATGCATGTCTGGAAGCTGTCGATGCCGGTTGCAAAGTAGTCGTGCTGATTACCGAGGGTATCCCGCAGCAGGACATGATCGAGGTGTACCACACGTGCAAGGAAGCAGGTGTAACACTAATCGGTCCGAACTGCCCGGGAATTATTTCACCAGGCCAATGCAAGATAGGAATACTGCCGCAGGACATTTTCGTGGAGGGTCCTGTGGGTGTTGTCAGCCGGTCCGGTACTTTAACCTATGAGGTTGTCGATGGTCTGACGAGAAAGGGTGTAGGACAGTCAACATGTATAGGCGTTGGTGGAGACCCGATTATTGGAACGACATTTAAAGATGTCCTTGTTGATTTCGATAACGATCCCGAGACTAAAGCGGTTGTTTTAATCGGCGAGATCGGGGGTTTGGACGAACAGGACGCCGCTGAGATTATCAAGGATTTAAAGACGCCGGTATTTGCATTTATCGGTGGTCGAACGGCACCTCCGGGTAAAAGAATGGGCCATGCCGGTGCGATCGTCAGCGGTAAGGGATCGACAGCCGATGCGAAGATGGAAGCGTTCAGGGCAGTGGGCGTTCCGGTAGCTGACACGATCGGCGAGCTTGTGGACATGGCAGTGGCTGAGGTGTAGGAACATTGAAGTAAATAGATTGATTATCCTATTTAAATTTGGTAACTTTCTCAATTGTGCTGCTGCAAGTGGAGTAAGGAGTTTTTTACGACACCTGGTTTGCGGAAATCAAGGTTGCTTTTTACTAAATCTTGATGGTATGTGCGACTCTCGAAGGAGAGATTGTTCGCGTTCGGCCAGAAAAGGCCAATACCGGATGATAGTATTCGAGCCTTGTTATTGTATCTTGATTGAAGGTGACATTATCCACCTTGTTTTTCATAAGAATACAGGATTCAATCGCCTAGGAGGAATCTCATGATCTCGTTAAAGCTGAATAGATTATTCTCATTGGGACTTGTAGCTATCTGCCTTATATTCATTGTTGGAGGTAATTCCTCCCGTGCTCAGGAAAGCCCCGTTTTTCAAGTGGATGGGGAGTGGGCAATCACCATTTCGGCTAATGGAAGCGCTCCTTTGGTGTCGGATGAAGGTTTGTCGCGGGAAGCCGCCATCCAGGACGCCTTGATACAAGCTGTGTATCAAGCTGCGATACAAATAGTCGGTTCACAGAACAGCTATCTGGACTCCCCCCAGTTCAATACTTTCATCGCCGATTCATATACTGCCTTTGTATCGGATTACATGATCAGATCTGGAGGTTCACTTGGCTCCGAGTACCATGTTAGTCTCGATGTCAACGTAAAAATCGGAGAGTTATCTCTTGAGCTGTTCAGGCGCGAAGTGCCTTTCCCGAAACCTCGCGTGATGGTAATAATCTCGGAGAAGCACAACCTTCAGACAACAGAATATGCGAATGCGGAAAGCACTATCATTCGAGGTCTGGTGGAAGCCGGCTTTGATGTTGTGGACCAAACTCAATCAGTGGCAATCCGTGAGGACGAGTTGGTTCGGCAGGCGCTACAAGGATCACCTGAGGGATTGCTTCACGATCAGCGTATTATCGATCAAAGGGCGGAAATATTGGTTGTAGGTGAAGCTTTGAGTGAACTCGCTGATACAGAAGGTGGGCTCTTCGCTTGCAGGGCTGCAATCACAGTGAGGGTGATTCAGGTTGATTCCGCAAAAGTACTTTCCGCATTTGATTCTACGGTAAGCGGGAGAGACACCACTGAGCTGTTGGCCACTAAAGATGCTTTGAGTAACTCCGGGAACCAGGCATTGCAATACCTTATCCCGGATCTTTTGATGAAATTCAATCCGTACGCACCACATGCCATGTTAATTAATGTCTATGGGATAGAATATGCGGATTTAGTAACTTTCGAGCATGATATGTCCCGTAATGTCCTCGGTGTAACAGCAGTTTATCGCCGCAATTACGCGACCAGCAACGCTGAACTGGAGGTTATGTGCACAGGATCAGCCCAAAATTTGGCCGACAATTTTATTTTAAACCCATTTACCCAATTCACATTCGATATAGTGGAATTCTCTGAAAACAGGATTGATTTAAGAATTACGGGAATAGATCCTGAATTTGTACCGCCATCACCCGGGAGGATCGAAGACCTCCCGTTTGTAGGTCAATCTGGAAACAACGGTTTCCCTGCCGGTATTGGTGAGCAGCCGGTTGAAACAAGTTCTGATCCGAGAATCAGGTTAACCATCGTACCTTTTGATGATCCAGCTCATATTGGTTTAGGGACAATCGCAGCAAACACGTTGAGAGACAAATTGAACAAATTGAGGTGGTTTAATTTTATCGCTGCTGAGGAGATAGATGACCTAAACCAAATTCTTAGAGACAGGGCCAATTGGTATAACATGGATATCAGTTCGTTCGGTACCAACATTGGACAGGCAGATTTTGACTGGATGATAGTCGGAAGCATCAACAGTGTCGTCTATACTGTTGAGGAAGAGCAAGTCGATTTCGATAATATTCTTGATATTCTATCTTTATTAGCTAGAAGCCAATCGGAAGAGACTACTCCGTCCTGGGTTAAGAAAGGCACTATGGAAATATCAATTAAAATGGTGGATTTAAGGACATTTGAGGTAATGTTCGAAGATTCGTTAGTGAGCTGGGATAGTCAAAGTTCCCAAGCTGAGATGGCGATAGGAAAAGATGAGCACATGGAAGACAATATGCTGAACGCTGCAATAATGGATGCATATATCAGAATTCTAATAAAGTGCTATGATATGTTTGATGTAGAGGGATATGTATTTGCAAAAGACCCAAACTGGGAGAATCGCGGCTACGTTAATTTGACAAGTCAGGATGGTCTCTTGGTTGAAATGCCAATGTTGGTTTATATGCCTGGCGAGCCGGTTATTATGCCAAATGGTGAGGAAATAGTAACATGGAGAGAATTGTGTAAAGTTACTGTTAAGGAAATTTATGATAGCGAAGAATATTCAGTCATTGAAATGGAAAATAAATGGTTTGAGTGGGTGGAGTGTGAGCCGGGACAGAATAAAGTTGTACCTACAATGCTGGTGGATAAATGGAAATACTGAATAGGGACACAGAAAACACAGAAAAGGGAGGAAAGCACACCACCGGACACAAGTGTATGCCAGACCAGCCTGGTCTGCCATGAGGACAGGACAAACCACATACCAAGTATTACTTGCAGGCTGTGCCACGGAAGCTGATCTGAAATTATAATTTTGGAATAATAAATTCCTTAAGAGAAGCCCAGGTAACATTTCCCGGGTTTCCTCATTTCATATAATATCTTAGACAGTATAAATAATACAGGTTTGGGCTTTATGCCTGGCTGTTTCCGAATCGCCTTCGCGGAGATGGTAACGGTGTCAACGGACTGCGCGACACAGATAGTTCTGCGATACTTCCCAAGTCAATAAGATTCGTTACATTACCAATCAAACCGGGCAAATTTTTTCCCGCCACCCGGGAAGCTGGTTGGGCTCCCCTGCCAATAATAGATGTGATCAGAGGTAAAGCCCAATCTATTGCCATTGTAGTAGCCTATAGGAAATGGAATTGCCGGCAATGTCTCCCATGAATCGTTGCTTATTGAGTAGCGATAGAATTCATAACCGGGTTTTTCGTCTACAGCACCGCCGCCTAAGGCATATACATAATCTATTTGAGAGATGTTCCAATCTCCAATCCAGATGAGCGAAGCGCCATCGCCAACACCATCTTCTTCTGGAATAGGTGTGAGCGTAGTCCAGCTATTATTGACAATATCATAGCTCCAGAAATCTTGTAGAGGTATACTTTCATAATACTCGCCTCTAAGCGCATACAGAGTTATACCGCCAGTCCAGGTGATCGAAGCACCATCATCGCAACCAGCCGGGGGGGATGCTATTACATCCCAGGTATTTGATAAGGCATCATAGCGAGCGAAAGCGGTACCGTGCGAACTGCTGCCAAGAATAGCGTAAAGCTTGTCATCGTAGCCCGACCAATCAGCGGCATCGCCGGCTCCCTGCGGAGCCGGGGCATCTGCTGCCTGAGTCCAGTAATCTCCGGAGATGGAGTAGCGGTAGAACAGACGCCTGTCAGCATCACTATACCTTGCGCCGCCTAATGCAAAGAGATTGTCAGCGTTATCCCAGGTCAGTGTGGCACCGTTGCGGAAGGCACCTGCCGGAAGCCCGTCTATGCTTAAAGAAATCCAGGAATTCGTATTTGGATTATAACTCCAGAATTGTGGCAGTGAGCTGGTATAGAGAGTCCTGATAACATAGATGTTGGATTCTGAACTGGCTACAGACTCACCGTAGGCTCCAGCCTTAGGCGTAGAGGCTTTTTGAACCCATTGACCAGTCGGTTCTCCAGCGGGTTGTGATACCAAAAGCCTGACCTCGTCGAACCAGGCAAAAGCCTGGGCTTGGTTATTATTGCCCGTTACGTAGCGGTAGTTCAGTCTGATTTTATATGTACCTGTTTGGTCGAAATAGGTAGATACATCTTTTTCTGTAACGGTAAGCCATACATTATTCGATGGAGATGCTCCTATATGCTCATCAATATTAACAATTGTCCCATTGGGCTTAACTATGCTGATATAAATACCTTGCTTCAACGGTGCAATTATATTGTAACTCGTTTTCTGGGAATAGGATAAATTGACTGAAGAGCCGCCTTGAATCTCGAAGGCAATAATCTGTTCCCAATAACCTATGCCCCGTTTTCTTCGGCCGATTTCACTACTTATTTTGGCGGAACCCCCGTTGGTATAACCAGAAGGATCCCAGGAACCGCTGGGATTTCCTTTTTTGCCTTCTTTGGCGAAGGTCCAGCCGCTTGTATCATTAACAAAACTGCCATTTGTTATCACATCGCTGACATCAGCCGCTGCAAATCGAGCGTCATTGGTAGAACCATATGGATCAAGGAACTCAATTGCTGCCACCGGGCCTCCCGTCATACCGGCACACGTACAGAGTCCAATGCAGGCAAACAAGATTACCCCCAGGAGCGGAATTGTCATAACGACTTTGCGCATTTTGTGACCTCCAGCGAGGATTAAACTCCCCATATCGCTTTAACGATTTGAGATATATCCTACCATAGGATTAATCATTGTCAATGGAAGAGCTCCCTTTTGAAATTACGGCTGGTGCAGTGTTTCTTGTTAAGAACCTTCCATTCGGATGCTGGTAAGTTCCTGTTTCTTCCGAGATCGGAATTTGACAGCGGCACCTTAAATGTACCACTGTGAAAATTTTCAAGCAAAAGGATTTTGTGGTAATCTGTGCAGGTTGCGTCGAGGCCCGAGAACGAAGGCAAGATGATCGTTACGATAATTCCGGATACCGGGGAGAGGTACCTGTCAACCTGGCTGTATGAGCAGTAGGGGAATCGTATAAAACAAACCATGAGCCGAGTGGGGCTCCTTTTTTTTTACTAAAATAGAAGACGTCTCTGATTTTCAACTTCAGTTGAAAATTTTACTATTTTCTGATATTCCCTTGACGGGTAAATCTGAATGTGTTATAAAAGTGAATGTATTCATATTTGAGGTGGATATAAAATTAAAGGCTAACTAAGTTTGGAGACGATTCAGATGGCTGGACTCAGAGAGAAAAAGAAGTTAAGGACGCAGGCCGAAATAATCGATGCGGCTATCAAGCTGTTCATGGAGAAAGGCTTTGAGGGTGCGACTATTGAGGAAATCGCGGAGAAAGCCGAGGTTGGGGTGGGTACGGTTTACAACTATTTTTCATCCAAGCGGGGATTACTTCTGGCATTAATGGCCCGCAAAACCGAACATATGATTGAGCTGGGTTCGGAAATTGTGGAGAATCCGGAGGGACCACCTGAAGAAGTAATATGTACTCTTTTGTGGACCTATACAGAAAACATGATCAAGGCATTCGACAAAAAGCTGATCCGTGAATTAGTGGTCGCTGCATTTTCGGAACCTGATTCAATGGGAAAGGAATTATTCAAGTTCGATTACATGCTGATGGAACAGGTTGGAAGTCTGGTCAGGAAGTATCAGGACCTTGAGATCCTCCGTAGGAATCTGCCTGTAGATAAAGTCTCCCTGATTGTTTACAGCGTCTGGGGAACGATAATGATAATTTATATTGAGGGATTTATAGAGAGTGGCAAACTGAAAGAGGAAATTTATTCGAGTATCAACCTGGTATTCCAACCATGGAAAGTTGAGGAGCAGGAACTATGAAACTGAATATACTTTATCTGGTCACATTAATAACCATCATTTTTTTCGGGATGGTCTCGTACGCACAGGATGCCGATGAACCAGTCGGTACGGAAGGCATGGGCGAGGGGTTAACCGCGAAGGAAATGGTCAACTATTACATGGATATCAATCACGGGCTTTCATCGCATGGAATTATGGAGATGCAGGTAGTCACACCTCACTGGGACCGTACGATCGAGATGGAATGGTGGGAGAAGGGCGAGGACAGGTTTCTTATCATGGTGCTGAGTCCGGCGAGGGACCTGGGAAACGGGACGTTGAAGATCGATCAAAACCTGTGGAACTATATTTATGCATTCGATGAGACGGTGCATATTCCACCCGCGATGATGATGCAGTCATGGATGGGGAGCGATTTCACGAATGATGATGTCGTGCGGGAGTCGAGCATTGTCAATGATTATGAGCATGAGCTGGAAGGGATAGAGGAGATTGAAGGAGAGCGTTGTTATTCGATATATTTTTCAACCGATCCGTCCACGCCGGTTCCGTGGCTGACGATGCGGATGTGGCTGAGGGTGGAGGACCTTCTTCCGGTGCGGCAGGAATATTACGATGATGATGGTGAGCTGGCACGGTACATGGTTTTTTCGGATTTTGAATTCATGCATGACCGGGTGATACCGTTAACGATGCGGATGATTCCGCTGGATGAAGAGGAGCATTATACGGAGATGAGATACACGGAAGCCCAGTTCGATATTGAGATACCGGACGGTACTTTCACATTACAAACTCTTGAGAATCCGGATGTGTAAGACTGATGAACACTTTAATATTTCGAATAGCATGGAGAAACATCTGGCGGAACACCCGTCGGACGGTAATCACACTTGTCACGATGGTAGTCACTGTGGGATTGATGGTCTGGATGATTACATTCGGTGACGGTGTTCATGAGCAGATGATCAGAAGCGCGCTGAATCTTGGGCTGGGGTCCCTTCAGATTCATGCGGAGGATTACCAGGATGACAGGGCGGTCGAGAAAGTTATATTCGATCCGGAGCCGGTTCTTGAGATCGTGCGCGAAACTCCGGGAGTGGAGGGAGTAAGTGTACGGCTGAACGCGTTTGGACTTATCAGCCACGGGAACGCATCGCAGGGGTCGATGATAGTCGGGGTGGACCCGGTCGGTGAGACGACGATCTCCATCATGGATGAAAAGATCAAAGAGGGAGAGTGGTTGCCGGAGACAATCGAGAATGAAAGGGAACTTCCGATCGTAATAGGTTCGGGAATGGCAAGGAAGCTGGGTGTGGAACTCGGTGACCGTCTCTTCCTTACAATCCAGGGATTCACCGGGGATATCGGCTATGTTGTTTATTTCGTGCATGGAATTTTCAAAACCGGCATGGGCGAACTTGACAAGGCGGTGGCGTATGTTCCGATTAATACGCTTCGTGAGGTCATGGCGGTTGATGTTCCCATGTTTCAGAACGCGGTGCATGAGGTCACGGTGCTCCTGGAACCCCGGGAAGACCTTGCATTAGCGGTAAATTCGATAAAGGAAAGAGTTGAAGCTGGGGAAATCGCGGCAGGGAATTCCCGTGAACTGGATGTGCTGAGCTGGGAGGAAATCCAGCCCGGATTGAGAACTTTCATCGATCTGGATGAAGTTGGGATTTACATAATGATGGGCCTGCTTTTTATTGTGGTCGCAGCAGGAATCATGAACACATTCCTGATGGCGGTATTCGAGCGCATCCGGGAATTCGGGATATTGATGAGTCTTGGCACGCCCCCATCTGCGATATTCAAACTGGTGATGGTGGAATCTTTTCTTGTGGGAATAATCGGAGCGTTTGCGGGTCTGGCGCTGGGATTAATCGGATACTGGGTCAATTGTTATTACCCGATCAGCTATGAGTCATACGGTGAGATGAGCGAAGTAATGGTTATGGACTTGTCGATTAAATTCTATCCGACACTTATCTGGGCAAACGTGATGAGGGCTGTCGGCGGGATAATCATTGTCACACTCCTCGCCGCGCTCTGGCCCGCGATAAAAGCATCTCTGTTAAAACCGGTGGAGGCTTTGCGGCATGTGTAACATGCACATTCTATGTAACAAGCACATTCCTATGCATGAACTCAGGCAGGTGCAACAATGACACTAGTAGAACTGCAGCAAGTCTGGAAAACATACAAAACGGGGAAGATCGAATACGATGCTCTCAGGGGAGTTGATTTCACGCTCCAAGAGGGTGAATTCACCGCGGTCGTAGGGCCGTCCGGAAGCGGCAAGACGACGATGCTGAACATAATCGGCGGGCTGGATCGCGCGACTAAGGGAGCTGTGCTGTTTGAGGGTGAGGATGTCACAAAGTGGTCGGCGACAAGGCTTTCTGTGATGCGGCTTGAAAAGATCGGGTTCATTTTCCAGTCATATAACCTGGTTCCGGTCCTGAGCGCGCGGGAGAATATCGAACTTTCGCTGATATTGAGACATTGGCATGCTGATGAGGCGAGAAAGCGCGCGGATGAACTTCTGGAGGCGGTTGAGATCGCGGATATGGCGGAAAAACGTCCGGATGAGATGTCGGGCGGGGAGCAGCAGCGGATAGCGGTAGCACGCGCGATCGCGGACCGTCCCGCGCTTATACTTGCCGACGAACCCACCGCGAACCTGGATACAAAAACCGGAAACGCGTTGCTTACAATTATGGAAAAATTGAACCGCGATGAGGGTGTGACTTTTTTGTTCTCAACGCATGATCCGAGGGTTGTTGAGCGGGCGAGGAGGATCGCGACACTTGAGGATGGGGTTGTAGTGAGGGATGAGGTGGTGGCACATGACAAACTGTAACATGCGCATTCTGCGCATGATATTCAGTCGCACATGCATCCTGCATGTGTCTTAAAAAATGAAAATCCTCCTGAAAATAATCATCATCCTCACCCTCCTGATACCTTCCCCGGCGCACGCCGACTGGAGAGATCCCCTCCACGACAACCTCCGCATAAACGGACGCTACTTCCTCGCGGGCGGTTACACGTTCGACCGTTTCATTCTCAAGGAAGACACGTTCGCCGAAATCAACCTCCGCCTTAACGGTCGTTACATACTGAATCCAAACTGGAAACTCGAATTCGCGTACCAGCTTGATGGCACCTACTACCCTCACATCGCAGCCTTATCAGGTTCCAGCTCAGAAGGACTGCTGGATCTGCAATGGCCAATTGACTCAAAAACCAACTGGACCGCATCGCACGGACTCGACCGCCTGAATTTCAAATACCGTAATGATAATTTCACACTTGATTTCGGGCGGCAGCGAATCGCCTGGGGAACGACAATGGTCATGAGTTTTATGGACATGTTCCATCCGATCCGTCCCGGTGATCCTTTCGTACCAGAACAACAGGGCACCGATGCCATTCGCCTGCAGATCGCCGATGGTATGGTATCCGGTTACGACCTTCTTTATTCATGGCTCGATAACGACGGAACCGAAGGGTTCGCCGCACGGTATCATTTTGTAAAGGGTGATTTTGAATCGGGAATATCAGTCGGGCAGATCGATGGCGATAATTTCGCGGCATTTGAGACAAGCGGGGATATAAATGACATCGGCATACGAATCGAAGCACAGTGGATCGATGTCGAGGAGAATGAGCCGTTCAGAATAATTTTCGAGACAGATTACGCTCCGAATGGCCGGACATATTTATCGGGAGATATTTTCTATAACGGTCCGGGTGGCACTGAGCCTGTAACATATTTATTGAAAATGCTGACCGGCGGAGAGATTACCGGGTACCCGGCGCGATGGTACGCGGGGACATCGTGCACATACAATTCCGGTGGTTTAACAACGTTTGGGGTGCTTGGGATTTTCAATCTGACCGATGATTCATGGTTCGCGGATTTCTCAATCAGCCATTCGATATCGAATTCATCGGATTTGAGGATAGGCTACCAGCATTATGAAGGCGGACTGGTGAGCGAGTACGGCAATTATCCGGATATGATATATATAATCAGCACGAGTTATTTTTGAATTCGTCGGCAAGCACGTTCGACGCCATACGGATTTATGTTTTAACATTGAAATCACCATAGATATGACACCGAAAATCGATAACATGGAATCGACACCGTAAAATCGACAACATGGAATCGACACCGTAAAATCGACAACATGGAATCGACACCGTAGAACAGCACGGCAGTGCGTCATTTGTTTATCAACACAGAAGGACGCACTGCCGTGCCGTTCTACGGGGATCGTGGGATTGCCATCCGCAATACCACAGGCCAGGATATTTTACAGACCTGTGATAAAATTACCCCAATTAATAAACAATGAAAATCCTTCCTTACAATTTTGAAGATGATCTAATCAGGCAGGTTTTAAAAGACCGCGAAGCCTGCATGCGCGTTTACAGCCCTGAGGAAACCACAGTCGTTCTGGGTTACGGCAGCAAACCGGATGTCGAACTCAATATCGAAGCTATTGAAAAGGATCGTATAAAAACTTACCGGCGTAGAGGCGGTGGATGCGCGGTTGTCCTGGATCCCGGAAATGTAATTGTGACCGTGGTGCTTCCATCATCGGGGTTTGGGAAAATTAACGAATATTTCGAAACGATCTCAAACTGGTTGATTGACGGACTGAAAAAATCCAAAGTTGATGGTATTTACAGGGAAGGTATCTGCGACCTCGTGATTGATGATCGAAAGATCGGCGGCGCATGTATGCAGAGAAAACGGGATTACGTTTATTATTCAGCATCGCTTCCTGTAAATCCGGATATCAGATTGATGGAAGAATATTTAATGCACCCGCCAAGGGAGCCTGGTTACAGAAAACATCGAACGCACAGGGATTTTGTCGGGACGTTAGAAGAAATCGCGGGAGTTAAAAATATTAAAATTTTCTCCGGTAAACTTGAGAATAACCTTGTTTTGGAATTTTTATCCGAGGCAACTTCCCGGTTGTGAGGTTCGCGGGGAATCAGGAACACTCAAGCAGTCCGCCCAGTTGACATTTCTATTTTTTAAAACCATTCCTGTAATAGCTGAAACCATTCTCAGGCTCCGGATGTTTGGCAACAAAAAGACTAAACCCGTAAGAAGTAACAAGCTCGAGTGTCAGATCGCGGAAACTCTCTGGCAATTCATCTTTGAAGTCTTCCAGGCGTTGAGATGGGGATTTTGCTTCACCATGATTTTTCTCCACAATGAGTAAGGCCCGTCCCGATGGCCTTAAAAGGCCTGGAATGGAATCAAGTGACTCGGGATAATCGGCGATCCGTTCGGTTGGTATTTGAATTACAATGCCATCCATGCTCCCGGGTCGGAGGATGGCAAGATCGAGCGGACCCCCGAGAAAATGGACCATGGCCTGACCATTCGCGCAGGATTTGGCACGTCCTGCTGCCAGTAATTCGTTCGATAATTCCACCTGAAGTCTTTCTACACCCGTCGATCCCCATGAGTCGTTAAGGGAATCGGGCAGGGAAGTAAGCGAGAATACAATTTCACCTGGTTTTAAAGAGAGCGTCTTTTCAAGGCTGGAGCTTACCTTCCTATTAAACTCCGGCTCACCGGCTACTTCAGTTGATCCGGGCTTTACGGAAGTCTGAATCACCCCATCCTCGATTTTTAAAAACCACCCGCATTCCGGACACGTAAGAATTGCACTGTCAATTTCAGTACCCATGCATCGCCGGCAGTCAAAACGGTGACTGGGTGGGAGTGACTCAGGGATGTCGGTGAACCAGTTGGACAGGTAACCGCATCCGAAACGGCAGATCGGTATGCTGTATTCCCCGGAGCAGGGGAACACATCGCTTATATGCGCCCTGACCACCCTCAGCATCAATTCTGGGTGAGATGGACATTTCAATAATTCAACAAGACGGTATTTCATGTTATTTCGTTGGAAATAATAGTCTGGCAGAACACATGGTAAACTGCATTTAGGGGTATTGCAATTAAATACGGACGTGATAATATTACCGGAATCGATTTCCTGGATTTAAAAGTTGGATGTATTATTAGGGGTAATGGCTACACTTATAGAATGGTTAGGGCACTGCTCGTTCAGGATTATTTCTGAATCCGGGCTGAGAATACTAATTGACCCGTTCAATGAAACGATCGGGCTTAAAGTGGCACCGTACGAGTGTGATATCCTTCTGATTTCACATAGCCATTACGATTCATCCGCGAGGCACCTGGTGAAGACGGGTTATGAGGAAATGTCCGAAAAAGGTTCCAGGGTTATTGAAGGGATATCGTTCAAAGCACTTCAGTCATACCATGATGACAGGCTGGGAAAGGACTATGGGACGGTCCTTGTGTTTATATTCGAATTGGACGGTATAAAATTCGGATACCTGAGTCATATCGGAATCAGGCCGAAAGAAGTAATTCTTGATGAATTGAAGAACCTGGATATCTGCTTTGTACCCGTGGGCGGGGTACTTGCACTCGATCCAACAAATGCCAGGGTATTAATGAACGAACTCAAGCCGAAACTAATCTTCCCAATGCACTTTAATGATCGCTATCTGAATTTTACTCTCCTCGGAATTGGGGAATTCACCAGGATCATGAGTAAAGCACTGGGGACCCAGAGAGTTGATAACTGGATTTATGAGGTCAATAAAGAAGAATTTCCAGAGGAGTCTGAGGTAGTTTTGATGCAGCACTGGCCGGGAGTCTCAGGGATATAAGCCATTTTTCGGCATTTTCTAATGAGCATAATGGTATTTAATTCATTTTTTTTTACCTACCCACTTGACAATTGGCATTTTTATAATATACTTCAGTGACGAGAGAGCGGGAACTCCTTCCTACCTTCCTTCAACCAATCCGAAAACCTCCTAGTCTTCACTCCTCTTCTCCTTCCCCCTCTCTCATTTTTTGTCCCCAAACTCCTGTAGTCTAACGCCTTTCATAAAATTGGCATTTTTTTTGCTCATTTTTATGGTAAAATCCTTATATAAAAATGCCAGATCCAGACGAAACAGTATCGCATGACACCGGGGACAGTACCGGAGCAGGTAATCAAGGGCCGGTCGAAGCGCCGGAAATCCTGACTTGCCCGGTATGCGAGCGTCTGATTCCATCGCACACGCACGAATCCTGCCCCCACTGCGATGCACCCATCGACACAATCCTGGCAATATTTCGTACTGCGGACCTTTCACTTAAAGAAGCAATGCGGGATGTTCGCTCTGGTGATATTGAATCAGCCAGAAGACGTCTCGGATTCGTCCGCCTGACCTCCAGGGGGCATCGTCTACGTGTTGAACTTATCCAGGCCATTCTGGACAGGCTCGAATGGAATACCGAATCGGCCCTGGCCATTCTGAATACGATAAAGGACGCACTTGAGGAAGGGGACGACGAGTTAAAGTTCCTGGTTGACAGTGTCGAGAGGCAATGCCTGATCGACCAGGGTGCCCTGGCTGCCTGTTGTGAACATTACAATTTTGCGTTATTCCATGCACGGCGGGGCCATTACGAGGAGGCCCGGCGATCGCTGAGGAAGGCGCTTACTGAAGTATCACATCATCCCGAAAGCCACGCCCTCCTTGGGAAAGTCCAGCTTGCGTTAAGGGAATATGATGATGCCCGGTACCATTTGAAACGCGCTCTGGCAATTGATCCGACAAATCCGACTGCCACGAGGTTGCTTGCCCAGATGGGTCAGCAGGATTTCCTGAATGTTGTCGAATTTGTAAAATCCAGGGGTTTATCACCTGCCTGGACAGGATCGATAATCGTTCTGGTAATACTATTCGCTATTGCAATCACGGCTGCGATTACAGCAATAAGCCGGTAAAATCGATATCAGCTTTGTTGAAATCGTTTCTCTCGAACATTGCTCGCGCCGATTTTTACCGTTTCCACTGGAATTTTATCGAGAAGGCGCCAGAACCATATTCCCGACCACAGTAAAATGATTGCAAGTATAATGGCAAGCCACCATGGGGATATTTTTGTCAGGATCCCGAAGAGGCCGAAAATTGCTCCGAGTATCCAGACAAGTATCACCGAGAAGGTTTTTGAAAAACCATAATTGACAAACCTGTGTGAAGTATGGTCCTTGCCCCCCCACCAGAAATTGATTTTCCTTTTACCACGGCTGAACGCTACAAAAAATGTATCGAATACAAAAATCCCGACCACAAGTATCGGCGCCAGGATGTGGCTTAGAGAATGAAGGTTATCAGGCGATGGCATCCGTCCCGCGATCAGCCCAAGAAAACTCAGGAAAAACCCGAGTACAATGGACCCTGCATCCCCGAAGAAAATTGTTGCCTTTGGGAAATTGTATGGCAAATATCCCAGGAGGCTCCCGATAAGAACGAGTGAAAGGCCGATTGTTATTGGGTCATGTCCGATTGTCCCGATAGCCAGGATGGAAAGTCCCGCGACTATCCCGGTTCCTGCCGAAAGACCGTTCATGTTGTCCATCAGGTTAGCGGCGTTAGTGATTCCGAGAATCCAAAAAAGCGTGAGCGCCCAGGAGATGACTTGTCCGGCGATCCCCCATGCCTCGGGTATAAATGTTACCTTCCCGCCTCCGAAGAAAAGGAGGGTACCTGCAACACCGAGCATTAACATTTTTATGCCGGGAATCATGCCCCGGATATCGTCCCAGAGTCCGACAGCGAAAATTACCACTATCGCTGCCATTATCAGCCATATATTAAATCCGGCGGGCAGAACGCGATAGGTCTGGCTGAGTACGATGAAACTTCCAGTTAAAAGAGCGATAAAAAGGGAAATCCCGCCAAGGTAGGGCGTAGGTTTCTCATGAGTTTTGCTGGAACCAACTATAGGTGCATCGACGATGCCGAATTTCAACGCGAACATTCGCGCGATCGGGGTTCCGGTGAAAGTTACGAAGAAAGGAAATGCCAGTATGAGTGAAGGGTGAATTCCCATGTTTTCAAATGTTGTTGTCTGAGCGATATTATAACGGATTGGCTAAAGAAAAGCGTAACGTGTACCAGTAAATGTAATACCTTTCGTTATTTAATCCCCAACAACGCCAACCGGCATTATCAATCTGACTTTGGCGCTCGTGCCGACAACTTCAGCAACCTGGTCGTCATGCATTGCCCCGATAGCCACAGTTCCAAGTCCGAGAGTTTCGCACTGGAGGTAAATATTCTGTAATACAGCCCCGACCTCCTGGTCGATATACCTCATGCTCCTGTCGCCGTACTTAGCTTCGGTGATTTCCGGGATCGCCGATATCACGATTGTAGCCGGCGCATTACCGACCGGTCCCTGTCCGAGGGCGGCTTCCCTTAGATCCCTCCTCAGGTCACCTTCCTTCACTATAGTTAATGTGTTGGTAATGGGATCGTACTCCCATGAGCCTTGGGCAAGTCCATCCACATCGCCGGCAACGAGGTAGATGCGAACAGGGAACAGTCCGCCTGCCGATGGTGCGGTTCGGGCGCCCCAGTCGGCTGTGATCCCCTGTGCCGCCCACAGAAGTTGTGAGACTTGTAAGAGGTTCAAAGGCTGGTCGCTGTATTCCCTCACGGACCGCCTTGCCCGAAGCGTTTCCTCAAGCGAAATATCACTTTCGTACACCGGGTCCGGAAGATTGACAACGCTTAATCCATAAGCAGGTGTTTCATGTGTTTCATCATCGGCCATCACGTATCCTCCCGTGAAAATTGCGGTCAGAAAAAAAAAGATAAAAATTGTAAAAGGAAAAATGTAATTGAAATCCGGTTCCTTCTTCATTTGAATTCCTCCCGTTTTTTGTTTTGTTGATTCATTCCATATTAACACCGTAACCCCCGCCGCCGGGAGTTTCGATCCTCAAAATATCTCCTTTTATCAGGTCGACCATCGTTCGAGCGGGAAGCTCTTTCTCATGACCATCACGGATTAAAATATTTCTCCCGCATTTTCCCGGTCCGCCGCCCGATGCCCCATCGGGTCCGGATTTCCTGTGCTGGCTGAGAATTGTAAGCCGTGTTGGTGTCAGAATTTCATATTCCCGTATGATTCCATGGCCTCCGGGATAAATTCCATTCCCGCCTGAATCATACCGGATGCCGTAGGACTTTATCCGAAGAGGTACTGTCCGTTCAATTGCCTCCACGGGGGTATTTCTTGTATTTGTCATATGGGTCTGGATACCCGATGCCCCGGGTGAGTAGGACGTCGCGCCCGCTCCTCCGCCGATGGTCTCATATAAACTGTAGTTGAAATCGGATCCGGGTGAATTTCCCATTAATACATTATTCATTGTACCCTGGCTCGATGCGGGAACGTCCCATCCGAGTTTCCCAAGCGCGATAAGCACCGCTTCGGTAATGGCCTGACTTGTCTCGACATTACCCCCGGCTACCGCGGCGCCCTCCAGCGGATTCAAAACACTTCCGTCGCGAAGATGAATCCTGACAGGTTGTAATAATCCCGATGTGATTGGTGTATCGGAAGGGAGAAAAAGCCGGATGCAATATAGAACCGCGGAATTAACAATGGAAGGTACCGCGTTCAGGCAGCCGGGATGCTGGTCCGATGATTTTGTAAAGTCGATGTCCAGCCGGGTCGGGTTGTGCGTTAATGCTATATTACAATGAATTTCCGCACCGGGTTCTAAGGGAATCTCGTCCATCGTTGTAATTTCGGCACCGGAACCTTCAGGCTGGCCCTTTAGGAATGACAGAAGGACTTTGGCTGAATGGTTTATCAAAGCTGACGATTCGGACTTTATTCGATCCAGGCTGCGGTTACCCTGAAGTTCCTTAAGACGTTTCAATCCGACCAGACCTGCCGAAATCTGTGCGAGCAGATCGCCCCTTCTTTCATCGGGCTGCCGGGACGAATTCGCGATGTGCTCTATAACCTTAGTGAAAACTTCTCCATTTTGAACGATCAGGATTGGAGGGATAACCAGTCCTTCATCCGAGAGTTTCGTGGAGAGTGGAAGGCTGCCGGGGGCGATTCCGCCAACATCCGAGTGATGTGCCCGTACGCCAAGATAAAAGTCGGCTGATTTTTCACTTGATGTAAACGACGGGAAAATCAGTGTCAGGTCGGGAAGGTGAGTCCCACCTGCGTATGGATCATTCAAAATCGCCACATCACCCTGTGAAAAATCGATTGTGTCGATCGCCGCGCGGCATGCGGTGTCCATGCTGCCAAGGTGTACTGGAATATGAACCGCGCCGGAAACCAGGCACCCCTCCGAATTGAACAGCGCACAGGAATAGTCCCTTCGTTCCTTGATGTTCTGGCTGAACGCACCCTGGCGTAAAGCCTCTCCCATTTCATCGAGAATTGCTTCTATAAGGGCACGGAAAATAGCAAGCTCGGCTGGCGGTGGATCTTCGGTTCTGTTGTTATTTTTTATATCCGGACTCATTTTTTAAGAATTTATTATATTTCGAGACTGTTGCAAAAGGGGCGCAGCAAGCAGCGCCCCTACGAATAGAATCTGCATGAATAGAGGGTTGTAGGAGCGCCGCTTGCTGCGCCTTGGACCAAATTCAGGTTTTTGCAACGGTCTTTTTTCATATTTCGATGATCGCATGGCCCTTTTTATCGAGGTGCATAACCGAATCGGGCGGCATGTACAGGGTGGCGAAATCTTCGATAATTAAAGCCGGTCCCTCTATTGTTGTTTCGACCGGCACCTGATCCCTTGATAAAACCGGGATGGTTGTCCATGATCCATCAAGCCTCAAATTGGTAGTGCCAGTCTGGGCTTGGTCGATATCCCGACCTGCAGGTGGGATATCGGGAAATTCAACATGTGGCGCGGGAATTTCACCACGCAGACGGATGGAAACAACCTCGATTTCAGCGGCAGTATGGAGATAAGTATATCTTGTACGGTAGGCTGATTCGAATTTATCCCTGATCCGCACGGCATTAATTTCGCCATCGAGGAGTATTTCAAGAGTATGTGTCTGGCCCCGGTACCTGCATTCAATAGTTGTAGATAAAACCGGGATAGTTTCGTCATACCAGCCCTCAAGGGATTCATTAACCTCTTTAACCAGTTCTTCCTGTGATGAAAGGACCAATTCAATTGATTCGTCGACCGATTTAAGGATCGTATGTTCGTGTTCGCAAGAAATTGGGGCCTCCAGGAGTCCGAGCGCTGAAAATACCCCGGCAGCCCTTGGGTGAACGATCTGTTTCAGTCCCAGCATCCTCGCGCATTCAACGGCGAACAATGCCCCGGCACCGCCAAAGGGTACCAGTGTGAACATGGCGTCCGGGATTGCCGGGTCGATCCCTCGTCCGATTGAAATTTTCCTCAACGCTCCGGTTAGATTTACAAGGGCAAGTTCGATAACGCCATCGAGCATTTCGTCGATTGCCATTCTATTTGAAATAACTTTTTCAATCGCCTGTATTGAGGCGTTTCGGTCGAGGTTCATTTCTCCACCAAGAAACCTGTCGGGGATAAGGCGTCCGGCAAGCAGGGCGATGTCGCTAAGGGTCGCAGGCCCGTCATTGCCATAGCAGGCAGGACCCGGTGATGCCCCGGCGCTTTCAGGGCCGAGTGCAAGCATCCCGCCGGTATCGATTTTAACTATGGACCCTCCCCCTGCCCCGATTGTATGAATATCGATGGTTGGTAGCGGGAGCGGGAGTCCGTCGATTTCCGATTCCCGAGTTCTTGGTAAATCCCCAGCAAGGAGCGTGACATCTGTCGAGGTGCCGCCCATATCCAACGCAAGGACCCGTTCAAGACCCAGTGACATCGCCGCGAGCGCTCCACCGGCAGGTCCGGATAGAACACACACCGGTGGGTTATCGAGAACCTGTTCAGAGGGGACCAGTCCACCGGAGGATGCCATAAATGTCAACGGTGAAGAGCAGGCATGGTTAAGGTTAGTGAAATATTGTCCCAGTACAGGTGAGAGGTATCCGGCCATTGCAGCGAGGCTCCATCGTTCATACTCACGTGGTGAGGCCGCGAGGCGGGATGAGGCAAATACCGGCAGGCCGGTCAGACTTTGGAGTTTAATGGCGAGATCGACTTCAGAATCGGGATGTGCCGATGAGTGAATAATGCCAACCGAAACCGCTTTCGCGCCCGAATTTTTTATCTTTTCCGATAAATTTATAATATATTCTTCTGTCGGGATACTGATTAAATTACCGGATGAATCGATCCGAAGGTCAATTTCAAAGATATCAGAATCCGCCAGGAGGGGTGTATGGCGTTCGGGGGATATAGAGTAGAGGTTTAATCTTTCCCCCCTGCCGATTGCCAGAATGTCGCGAAATCCACTGGTCACGACCATTTTTGAGGGGCCGCCTCGATGCGCGAGGATCGCGTTAGTACCGACCGTAGTCCCGTGGCAGACCAGTTCTGGCGGGCTTTTCAGCTTGTCAAGGACAGCGAGTACGCTTTGCTCGGGAGCGTGTGATTGAGAAGGCACCTTGGCGGTTCTGAGTTTACCGTCCTCGATCCAGGCGATGTCGGTAAAGGTGCCGCCTGAATCTATCCCTGCCCGATGCAAAACCTGTTCCTTAAGTTCCATTAAAAGAGATATTAACAGTTGTAAACGGCCGCATCAAATGCAGGTGAAAATGGTGAACAAGAAAGGAGTTGAAACGATACTATTATGATGTAGATTAGAAGAGAACTTAAAAATTTCCGTATAAGAGGTTAAATCATGGATACGACAATGAAACTTGAAAGTCGACACCATAAAGGGTTTGTCATCTTTGACCTGGATGGCGATTTCGACAGCCGTACTGCCGCGGATGCAAAGGAAGAAATCAGGGAAATGATCCTTGCTGGTAATAGTAACGTTATAATCAACCTTGAGTCTGTGTCATACATCGATTCAGCGGGGCTGGGTACACTTGTCAGTGCCCTGAAGACCGCCAAGGAAAAGGGCGGAAATGTGTGGCTGGCCGGAATGACCGCGCAGGTGAAGATAGTGGTAGAACTGACCCGGCTTCATCATGTGTTCACCGTGTTCGATTCTGTCGATGAAGCCCTGGAGGTACTGGTGACTGATACACCGGGGGGGCCTTAATGAAAGTTTACTGTGAGAATGAGAAATCCTGTATGGTAGTGACACTGGACGGTGACCTAACAGTCCCGGAGTGTGAAAGTTTGAAAGAATTAATATTGGATCGGATTGAAAGTGGTGCCAGGCAACTGCTTATAGATTTCGATTCCGTAAACTACATCGATTCGTCCGGTATCGGTGTTCTCCTTGTATTACTCCAGGCCGCACGAAAAAGTGGAGGAGATATCCGCCTTAGCGGAACAAAGCCAAATATCAGGGACGTTTTCAGGCAGGTAGGCCTTCACCGTGTTTTCAGGCGGTTTAAAAACCGTGAAACCGGCATAGAGAGTTTTACTTCCTCCTAGAATAATGCACCGATTACCAGGAATTCTGTCGCATTAAATACCTGCCATATTTTTATAATTGAGTTGCCTGTTAAGAGCAGGGATTTTTTTTACTTCCTTATCCCCACACAATAATCCTGAAAATATTTAAATTTCCTAAATTAACATGTTTGATTGTAATAACTTGTTAAATTGTATGCATTACCGCCAAGAACACTCATATTTATTATGGGTACTTAAGTAAGAAAAAGCCGCTTATAGCGGCACTGGGTCCAGAATTAGATTTAAATTCGAAGTTCAAGTTTACTTTCTTAAGGAGTAAATCCCGCGGGCTTGTTTCTTGATCTCCGGAGTGGTTCTAAGGACTGCAAGGATGGTTCCCGATGGATATTTACCGCCGAATTTCGTGTTCTTCTTACGTATTTCCTTGACGAGATCGGCGAGTGAGAATTTCCCTTTAAGTTTTTTTGCGGCATTAAGGATTATGTCGCGGTTCTTGGATTTACGCCTGACGGGCTTGGGCTTACGGCCCCTCTTTGCACCGACCTGCATAGTCGGCCGTTTTGTTGCGAAAGGTCCGCGACGTCTCAGGCCAGGCTCGGTATGGAATTGATCCAGCGATGCGAGAAGCTGTTTTTTATATTGCAGCTCCTGTTCAGCAATCTTAATTTCACGTATCAATTCTTTTGCGAGGTCCTTTGCCTTCTTCTTTGTGTTCTTAAACATATCTTTCACTCCGGCACATATGTATTTCCACATATCAGTGGATTTTTGTAGGGTGCTTGAATAGTGTAATGTAAAGCAAATGTTAATGTCAAATTTAATCATATAATTTTTCTACTGTAATATTTAATTTATTTTTGGATTGACAGGATAAAATACTAGTTGCTTGTATATATGTGTTCGACACATGAATAAAATTTGTATTAAAATCAAGAACCGTTTGATTGAATAACTGAGAACTTACCATTTCAAAATTCACCGGCCATACATAGTGGCTTATAATTCATATTATTCAATTCTTTCGAAATCCATTACCGCGTAACATCTTAGAGCTTCTAACAAAATAAGTTTTTTTACCATCTTTCACTGGGGACACCTCTTTTCGCCCGTCGAAAAGCAGGTGTCCCCGTTCGCATAGCCATTTTGTCAGGGACTCTAAGTTGTTAAATTTATAATTCTTTGATATTGCTGCAATGTCAAATCTCTGCAATTCCTTCAGAAGCCGGAGTTGAATATATTATTGGGAACTCCTTAATCCAAACCAAAAAAATTTGGTTCCAGAGTGGTTGCTTACCTTTAAAAATGCTAAATTTCATTCGGTCGTTATGAATGCTAATTCACAACCTGTAACAAAGATGGGTTTATGTGTGCACCCCATAAGCGAGCTGGCACGGGAAGCGGTTATACGCCTGAAATCCCTGGCGTCCGATCGGGGTATCGAAATTATCGAGCTTGAGGCAGGGAGTCATGCACCTTTGGACTTCTCATGCGAGATTGTCGCATCAATCGGGGGTGACGGGACACTGCTTAACGCTGTCCGGAATGCTTATCCTTGTGATATCCCGGTTTGGGGAATAAATGTCGGCGACCTTGGATACCTGACGATTTCCAGTGTTGAAGAAATGGGGAGAAGCCTTGATCTTCTTTCGAAAGGTGAATACTGGATCGAAAACCGCACCATGATAGAGGCGACAGTTACTGGCGAAGACGGGCAGGATATTCGCCTTACAGCCTTTAACGATATCGTGGTTCACCGTCATGTTCCCAAGGGGGGTATGATCGTGCTCGATGTTGAGCTGGATAGACGGTTTCTCGGATCGTATGAGGCTGATGGCCTGATATTTTCAACTCCGACCGGATCGACAGGTTACAACCTTTCGGCGGGAGGTTCGATTCTCAGCCCGAATTTACCTGCATTTATAATCACCCCGATCTGCGCCCATTCGTTCAGCGCGAGAAGCCTGGTTGTTGATGATTCGAGTGTTCTACTGGTAAAACCGAAAATCAAGGCAATGGGCGACGTTGTACTTATTACTTCCGACGGCCAGGAAATCGCGCAACTGGATAAATGCAGTCTCCGTGGCGGAACCGATGATTCAGTGGGTTGCGAAGTTGAGATCCGCAGGGCGGATCGAAGGGTCGGGCTTGTAAGGTTCAACGAAGTGTTCTTTTTCGATGTCATGCGCGATAAACTTGGATGGGCTGATGGTCATCCGAAACACAGGAACAAGTAATTCACCAGGCTTAACAACAGGTCTCAAATGCTGAAGGAGCTTTTTATACGGGACTTCAAATTGCTGAGAGATGTCTCAATGACATTTCAGGGCGGGCTGACAGCAATCACAGGCGAAACCGGAGCGGGAAAAACGCAGTGCCTGGAAGCGTTGAGGGCGGTTCTTGGTGGCCGGGTTGGGGATGATGCGATTTCCACAGGTTCCGCGATGTCGGAAATTACGGCAACGTTCGATATGAGTGGTCGTCCGGATGTGCTGGATGTTCTGAAGGCAGACGGCTGGCTTGATGCTGATGAAAACGAATTGATTCTCGAACGGAGAATCGAGCGGGATGGTAGAAGCCGGGGACGGTTGAACGGTAGACGAGTACCGATCGGGGCATTGCAGGCGGTCGGGGACAGGCTGGTCGATCTCCTTGGACAGAATGCACGGGCCGATCTTCTCACGCGTCCCCCGCTTGAAATTCTCGATTCACTTGGCGATGGCAAGCACCGCAGGCTGGTCATTTCAGTAAGGGACATTTACGCAAATTGGCGGGAATCAGTACTTGCGTATGAAACCGAGGCAGCAGAGATAGAAACGGCGAGGGAGCGTAAAGACCTTGTCGAGTACCAGCACGCTGAACTCGAAAACGCTAATCTTAGAGACGGTGAGGAAAAGAGGCTTACCAGGGAAGCAGAACTTCTTGAAAGTGCGAAGGATCGGATCGAGGATGCTTTAAAAGCGACGACACTGTTGACCGGTGATGTTGATGACGATCGATGTGTCAGGGATGTGCTCCAGGAAGTCCTTGGTGCGGTAGAAAGGCTTGCATCGACTGATGAAACGATCAGGGATGATTCATTGAGGCTCAATGAAACAGTTCTTTTTATAGATGAGCTCAGTAATATATTGCGAAAGTACGCTGACGGAATTGTTGACGATCCGGAACAGAGGGCGGTCGTTGAAAACCGTCTCTCGATCATACATCAGCTCAAACGGAAATATAAAACCAGCGAAAGCGGCCTGATAGAACTATGCAATAAACTATCCTCGGAGCTTGAGAGGGTTAGTTTCGCGTCGGACAGGTTGAAAGCGCTTGCATCCGAACGTGACGAGATTCGTGCAAAATACCTGAAAGATGCGATTTTACTTTCAAAATCAAGAACGAAACTGGCTAAGCAAATTTCCAGGGAAGTGATTAACCACCTTGCCGATCTCGATCTTCCTAATGCAATATTTAATGTGGTGCTTGAATCTAATCCTGATGATGAAAGCACCTGGCGGGCTAATGGTATCGACCGGGCAGAGCTCCTGATCGCAACGAATCCGGCGCAAGTTCCCGCGCCATTAAAGAAAGTAGTGTCGGGTGGGGAGCTGTCAAGGCTCCTGATAGCCCTGAAAACCGTACTCGCCAAACGCGACAGAGTGCCGGTTCTGGTTTTCGATGAGGCGGAAGCGGGTATTGGTGGGGAGACCGCGTATAAAGTTGTGGAAAAGCTCATTGAGTTAAGTGAGAGCCACCAGTTGATTCTGGTCAGTCACCTGTCCCAGATAGCATCCAAGGCCGACAATCACTGGGTAATCGAGAAGACATCGACTAAAAATAGCACGTATGCAGAAGCAAGGGATGTATTGGGTGAGGACCGGGTGGAGGAGATTTCCCGTATGCTGGGAGCCCGAGGCGACAAGGCGGCGCTTGATAAACTGGCGAGGAGTTTTCTAAATGACGTTTAAGGCGGCTAACTGGCATGAAATCTTTACTCAGGCCTCTTTTTGTAATACTATAGATTAACAATTTTCATCATTATCAAAATAATGTAGAATCCAGCACATGGGAATTTTGCTTACAATCATTTTCGTTATCCTCGCTCTTTTATCGACATGGATGACCGCGACAGGGATTTTCCTGCTTATGAGCAAGCATGAGGAGGAGGAGGAGATGACCAACCTGTACGAGCAGGTTTACGGGTCGGTCAAGTCGGGCGACATGCCGCGTGCGATCCTTCTCCTTGAGGGTGAACCGGGCCCGATGGCGAGACTCCTGTCGAGTATTCTGACTGAAGCCACAAAATTCACTCCGAAGCTCAGGGTGGCGTATAAGGTCACCATAGAAAGTATGAAACGCAGAAACCAGATAAACACGAACCCCCTGCGGATTATTAAAGTGGCTGCACCCTTGTTTGGAGTTCTCGGATTCCTGAATCCGGTAGTCGCTGGGTTTACAAGGGAGCCGTCGGCCTGGTTACTCGCGCTCTGGCTTTTCGTGCTGGGTGTAGCGATCGGGCTTATATCGGTGCTGATCCTGAACCTTGCGGAACGTCGCCGCAACCATGTAATGGTTCTGGTCAGCGACCAGGGGCGCAAACTTCTTGTATACCTTCTTGGATCCGACAGTCCGCTTGCTTCCATGCGGGGAGATGTATTCCCCGAAGTACAGTAAGCGGGATAATTCCGGGCAATATAACTCGCCCTGATAAATCTACTCAATCCGATTATTTTAGGTAAAAATGATAAGTTACATCACTCGAGATATATAATTTCACATTATCCTTCATTGTTATAGCAACCTTATTGAAGGGTTAAGGATCATATTCTTAGGGTTGATGATGAACAAGCCGAAATGAATGGTAGAATATAATATTGAGGAATAATAATGGGACCAAAAAATATAAACAAGGACATACCAATTTTTCTCGGGATTCTTGCCCTGATAATTTTCGGGCATGCCTGTTTTAATTACAATCCAGCATTGGCCAGGGGTCTGCCCCAGCTTTTATTGCAGGGGAATGGCGGCGGTTACGCCAGCGAACCAGTCAATGAACGCGCGACCGACCTCGAATACAACGCCCGGCGTATGCTTTACCAGCTTGGGTCCGCTGAAGCCGGATATTCTGAGTACTATAACAGGGGGACTTACGCGTGGATCCAGAATCTCGTCAATGACGGGTACCTGCAGCCGAACGATAGCGGGGCGACTCTTGTTAACAGCTACAGCATGACTTTTTATCTTTCGGACGGCCACCTTGGGTTCACAATTGTAGCTGAATCAAACGATTTCGATCTCAGGTCGTTCCTGATCGATGAGAACCAGCTTGTGGTTCCGATTACCCCTGTTGTGATGGAGGACCCTGATGAAAGCTGGACTTTTATCCGTGAATTAGAGTCCACGCTATATTACGACTATGGTGGTTATGATTATCTGAATTCACTTATGCTGCTTAACTACGACCCACCGCTCGGACTCAGATTGAATCGTGAGAGGACCGGGTACATACTTTTTGAATTCGCGGAAGCGGATGAGGTACTGGTACCCAATGATGAGCTATTTTATATTTCCAACCTGACTTCGTACATGCTGGGCGATACACGTCCAGGTTACTAGAAAATCTGTTAATGGTTAAACCTCAAAATCATGTCATACTTCTGGCTCATAATGGTCTTGATTGTCCTGATCCTGATCGCGATCGATCCACGCAGCTTTGGTTCATGGAACCGGGAATGGTACGACTTTGGGGTCTTTGGCTATTTGCGTTCTGTCAGTGATATCGAAATCAGGAGCGAGTACAGGAGAAATGACTGCCAGCATATACCGTATGTTCACCCTGGTGAAATTCCCGAGTTCCCCGATCCGATTCTCGACCGTTTGATATATGAAGACTGCCTGGACGAGGCCAATTTCTATCGGATGAAACAGCTCCGGGCAGCACGTGATCGTAAGGACAATGCAGGTGTGAAATCGTACGAAGTGTATAAATTACGCATAACGGCCAGGAGGATCGAGCTTGAGGAAATCCACCGAAGAACAATGAAAGCCAAATATGAGAAAAATAAGAACAAATTTAAAATTTCAGCAAGGGATCCGTCCGATCCAATGGCGCTGCCTGATGAACTCATTGAGAGTAAGGAAATTCGAGAGAGGGTTCGGTCGGGATATCTTGAAATAGAACGGAAAGGAATTCTCAAACCGTCGGTAAAACGGGAATCTGGACTCGTACCGACAATGGTCCGCGATCAAGATAAGGTGGTAGAGATTGGGATTGCGGATAAATCCGGTTCAAACTATCACTCCCCGGTATCTAATCGGGAGACTGTTGAATCTGAATCTGCAGTGGTTGCGGGAAAAGATGCACAGGAAGCCATGCAGGACGAGGATACTTTCGAGGACTTGATATCCATCTAGGTTCAGTCAAATAATTAACTCATAGGGTAGTAATGAGTCAAGCCTTCCTGGAACCGACTCCTTCTGATTCCATGGCCGGACCGCCCCAGCACTGCGTATTTTTCAAAGTTTCCCTGAGTAAACTCTCTGTGATGTAATGTTCAATTGGCGGTCTCATGCCGATCCTGAACATGAGTTCATTGATTTCATCCTCATTGGCAGGATATACGCGGCCTGCCGGGCATGCAAACCCGAACTTTGTGACGAGGTAATCCGAGAGCCAGATTATGGCTGCCAGGTTATTGAACGGTTCCAGCATCGGGCAATGGTGCCTGCCAATCGCCAGTGAAATAATCTCAGGTAACCCCCACGCCTTAATAAAGACTTCGCCGACAACCTGGTGGTTGTAACCAAATTCATCAAATTCAACATCGATTAAAGGAGTGAGGTTTTCACTGGATTTCTGCACAGCGCTCTTGAGTTTCTTACGATCGGTCATAAGCATGATCAGAAGGCCGATATCGTGAAGAAGCCCGGCTGTAGCAGCAACGTCCGGCTCAACCTTCCGTACTGAACGCGCAAGGTGCCTTGAGAAAATGCTGACGGCTGCCGCGTGCCGCCATATTACTTTCGGACCCATCCAGTTATTCTCGATTAAGGTTGAACCCCGGCCGAGTGAGTCCTCAATTACAAGTGACCGTACGGTGTCAATCCCGAGAAGCGTAATAGCACGCTGCAGACTTGTAACACTGGCATCAATCCCGAACAGGCTTGAGTTTACCCATCTTAGCAGACGTGCAGCGGTCGACTGGTCCCGTTCGATTGTTTTCGCGATTTCCTTCGATCCGGTTCCCGGTCTCGACAGAATGGACAGCACGTCCAGGGCAACACTTGGAAGTCTTGGAAGTGCTTGTATCAGGTTGTAAAGAGAATTGATAGTTTCATCGGGAATATCATCAAGCACATGATATGACGAATAAATACTGATCTCGATACATTCAACATCCTGACTGGTTTCTTCAGCTTCTTCCGATTCTTCTTCTATGATTTCCTGAGATTCGATGACAGGGTCGACATTTTGCAGGAGCGTAATGTCAGGTGGCTCGTCATCTGCGTCTTTTTTAACATTAATAACGTCAGCACGGCTCTTAATGGGGTTCCAGGCCAGCAGCAAAAACCCGACCGCGAGGATCGTGAGTATTATCATTAACACGAAAGTCATATTTTCAAATCCTAAACGTATTACATCAATAGTATCGCGTCGATGTTCAACAGTTAAAACAATAAATTGCCAGATTCTCAACTAATGATACGTTTTTGGTCAAAGTATGGGAAACAGAAAAGAATAAATATGCATTTACTTACTTATTAATCTATTCACATTCAATAATAGTTCAACTGTTAGAGCCGGGTATATTCGGGGGCTGATGGAATAGTAAAACAGATGGCATTAATTATATTAACTAGTTAAGAAAGGATATTAAATATATGGATGCGATTTTGAATCACTGTTCATGTTGTGATATGTTAAAATAGAATCTTGTGAAATAATTCGCATAGATATTGACCCTGGTTATCACATCCACTATACTACGGATATAGATACATCAATTTGCCACTGGAGACATCATGGAAGTTATCTATTCGTCGGTAAAAGACATTGAAAGGCTTTACAAGGGACTGGCTGATGAAAACCGCATGAAGATCCTGTTCCTTCTTGATGAACTAAGTGAAGCATGCGTTCGCGACATTCAGCAGGTTCTCAGGATTCCTCAACCCACGGTTAGCCGTCACTTGGGTCTTCTTAAAAGAATGGGTCTGGTTGACAATCACAGGAGAGGTAAGTGGAATTACTACTATGTAATTAAGAAGCAGCCTGAAATTGTAAAACAACTCATTCACAGTCTCACAAACCTGGATTCCTGCCGTAAGATTTTCAGGCTCGAACTACAGCCCCAAATGGACAAGTTGCTGCCCAGACCCAAAATTCGTCGCGGTTGACTGTAAATTAGTTTCAAACATCAAAGCCAGGGCCCCGTTATACCTGGCAGGGGTTTTTTTTATTCAAACTCATATATAACAGGACATCCCAGCCAGACCCCCATCTGCTGTTGTAATGGTAGGTTAGTATGGTTTTTAGTGCTAATATCTGGCAAGATACGCCATGATCCATATGTATCAAAAACGGTACCAATTGTATTTTTTATTCCTCCTGCTGATTATTAGCACACACAAATCACCAGCGGTCTGCCAGGACATTCTCACAACTGAACGCATTCACCCGAATATCGACTATGTAAAATACCAGGTGGATTCTTCAGGTGAATCGGTTGTTATCCATATGGTCCTTGTTGAAGCGGACGCAATTCGTGACGGAGTGCTCATAATTGAGCCTGTCCCGGGTGGTGAAACTGTCGGGCAATGCGCGACACCATCATCGAGCGGACGTCGGTCCGGTGCTGTCGCAGCGATAAACGGGCCTTACTTTGCATCCGCGGGTGGACGAATATACCCTCTCGGTTTCATGATTCTTGATGGATTCCTGGCCCAGCTTGGAAATCTTTACCGCCCGTTAGTAGGATTCGATCCGGAAGGAAATTTTCAAATTGACATCGCGCATCCAAGGGCGTTTGTCACAAGCGAATCATATTTCGATCCTGTCTGGCTGTGGGGGGTCAACACACCATGCGGCTCTGATATGGTGACGATGTACGATCGCGATTGGGGAATATCGGTGGGTCCACAGGTGGGCACGGTTGTTTCAATCGATCCTTTGGTAAGCGGTGAGTCCGATATATCCTATACATTATCTGGAATCCCGGACAGTGAAGAATGGTTTGGGGTAGTTACCGAAATTTCAACCAGAGATTCGCTTGAAATTCCCGAAAATGGGTATGCCCTTGTGTTCCATGGGAGGTCGGAAAGCTTCGTTGAGAGATATCAGCCGGGAATGAAAACAGCTCTTTACACCCTTGATCTTCCATCCGGTTGGGAAGAAATGTACTGGGTTGTGATGCTTGGCCCATGGTTCATTCATGATGGGCATTTCCAGGATTATTCATCGGAGACGAGTTACGGGAGCGATATAACCGGTCGGGCAAATAGAAGCGTGATCGGTTTGACCTGGAATGATGAAATCTTCTTTGCAGTTACTAAAGGAGCGGGATTAGATGTGATGGAATTGGCTGATGTTCTGATTGACTGCAATGTCAGGGAAGCGGTTATGTGCGATTCGGGCGGATCGTCGGGTCTGTGGGTGGATGGGATTGGAGCGATAGGCAGCCCGAGAGCGGTCCCGATTTCATTTATTGTCAGGGAAGCAACAGAATTTGAAAATCGTGAGTCGAAAATCAGGATCTGGGTTGATACATTGATCCGGTAATTGTATTATCTGCTGGAGGTTTCCCGAATTCCAGTGTAATTCTGTCATGCTATGAAAGCAATCCTCGCCATAGATGCAGCCTGGACAACCAGGAATCCAAGTGGGGTCGCACTGGTTGTGCAATCCGATGGTGACTGGTGGTGCAGGGCGTTGGCCCCATCATATGATTCTTTTTATAAAATCGCTGAGGGTTTCCCGGTAGACTGGAGTAAAAAGCACAGGGGGTCTGAGCCGTCACCATCAAAACTCCTTGAAACCTCGGCGAAAATACTTGGAGGTCAGCCTATCGACATTGTGACAATAGATATGCCGATCGCAACCGTTCCGTTTAACAGTCGGCGTGCGTCAGACAGCGCGGTCTCTCGTGCCTGGGGTTCAAGGGGATGTTCGGTGCATTCACCAACGAGTGAACGTCCCGGTCCGCTGGCTGGTCTAATCAGCAGGGAATTCATGCAATTGGATTATACAATCGCAACCACGGATACACCTTGTGGAATGAAAAATACTCTTGTTGAAGTATATCCACACCCGGCGATTGTTACCCTCTTGGGTCTTAAATATCGTTTCGAGTATAAGACACCGAATGCCAGAAAGTTCTGGCCTGATGCGACTATGGAGGAGCGTAAAGAAAAGCTCATGGTCAATTTCGAAAAACTACTTGGTAGTCTGAAATTGGAAATCAAGGGAATTCCTCTAACGCTGCCCCATTACAGTTCGATGAAGTACCTTTCAAGATTTAAAACCTATGAAGATGCCCTGGATGCCTTAGTCTCTGCCTGGGTTGGAATGAAATACCTCGAAGGTAATGCAACTCCATATGGCGATAGCACTGCGGCAATCTGGATCCCCGAATAATTTTAAAGTCATTATTGCGGATGTCCTGTGGTCGATCACTAATGGTTGTGCAGAAAAATACTCAGGCAGTTGAAGCCTTGCCCGTTGGTACCGAACCTCCCAGGATCGGACGAGCACTGACGGTCGGGTGGAAAACCATTCGACAGGATCCAAAGGGCGTTTTACTGGTCACGCTTGGATTCATATTAATACTTGGGCTGATTTCTGCTGGCCCATTATTAATAGTTATGCTAATTGATTTTCAACTGGAAGCTTTCCGTGCTGTCATTGCTTGCGTAGTACTATTTTTATCCGGCTGGGCGATGCTGACGTTTTTTATTGGGTATATTGGCTGGGCTGATGCTCGCAGGACAGGGCAACGGCCCGGTTTAAGTTACATATTTAAAACGACTCGTAATAACCTTTGGGACTCACTTCAGTGGTCGTTCAGCTACCTGATAATTATTATTGCAATATGGTTAACCGTTCAGGGCATAAATATGGCCATTCCCCCTCAACCCTTACCCGAAGAAACAGGTGGATTCCGGGAAGTTCTTGGGATTCTGTTCAGCTCTTATAATCCTGTTAGTTTTCTACCATTAATTATTCTCAGGCCCCTGATTTTTATAATTACCGGATTGTCGGGCTGGGCGATTGCTAAAGGCGTTAAATTTAATGAATCTGTATTATGGGCAGTCAGGAGGATATCAAGTAATTTTTTCCTCTGGTACTTCTCGGGCGTCATTCTTTTCAGTTGTGATGTGTTTGGGTATATCACATTATTATTGGGTTACATTATCACAATGCCTTTCGTGTTTATCTCTGTGACAGAACTCGCTTCGCAAGGGCCATCGGACGTCGAAAATCACCCTGAAGACGTTTAATTAAACCACCAAACAAAAATCAACTTGAAGATTTCACGAAAAAATGGTATATAAATTGCAGTAGATCAAATAGGCTACTACGGGTTACCGGCTCCGAAGGGCGATTTGGTGTCGACCAGTTGAAGGGTAGGTGACCCGCTTTTTTTTAGTCTTTTTAGCGCCAGGGTCTTTGCCCTCACTGGTTCAGGAAACCCCGGTTGATTTAATCCAGTTATGTGAGTACGATGATCATCTCACTTTACGATGAGCTTTCTCGATAAAATCAAATCGCTGGTAACAGGCAGGAAAACCGCCAGGAATCGTATTGTTGTCCTCGGCGCCGACGGAATGGATCCGCGTATTTTTGAGAAACTTCTCAGGGATGGCCGGATGCCTAACATGAAATCGATTCTCGAACGCGGCGGTTATTCCCCACTGAAGACCACCATCCCTGCTGAAAGCCCTGTGGCGTGGTCTTCGTTTGCGACCGGCATGAATCCCGGGAAGCATGGGATTTTCGATTTCCTGACAAGGAACGCCAAAGACTACTCACCCGCGATCGCCCCGGTAAGCGTCAAAATAAAAAAGCTGGGAAAACCGGAGCCGATATGCAACAGGTCCGGGACAAGTTTCTGGAAACGCCTTGGCGATGCTGGATTCCGATCCGCGATCATCCGGGTTCCTGTCACATTTCCCCCCGAAAAATTCAACGGGCGGATGTTGTCCGGGCTTGGCGTGCCAGACCTTCGCGGTACATGGGGTACGAGCGTTCTCTACAAGGAAGGAGAAAAATCCGTTAATTACACGGAAATGGGTGGCGTCGAGATCGAACTTGTACGTGGTGAGGATGGAAGTTTCGAAACTGAAATTACAGGGCCGAAACGCGCGAATTCGACTGTGCCCCTGAAAATATCGATCCAGGACGGTCGCGCGAATCTGGAATGGCAGGATAATACGGCACGCCTTGCGCCGGGAGAATGGTCGGACTGGGTGCCGATTTATTTTGAGGTGACAATTGGTCCTCTGACTTTACGACCGAAGGGAATAATGAGATTTTTCCTTCACTCAATTGATCCGGTAAAACTTTACCTCGGCGCAATTTCAATGGACCCTAAAGACCCGATGTATCCGGTCACACATCCCGCTGCATGGTCGAAAGAGCTTGCACGGGAATACGGGAATTTCTGCACTCTCGGCTGGATGGAGGACACTTGGGGCCTGAATGAAAACCGAATCGACGAGGCGGGGTTCCTTGAGGAGGCGGAGAATTTCACATCGCAGCTTGAGGAGATGGTGCTTGGGATTATCGAAAGTAAAGAGGATGACCTGGTTGTAGCTGTATTCGAAGCGACCGACCGTAACCAGCATATGTTCTGGCGTTGCATCGACCATGGGCATCCCGCATGGGACGATGCGGAATCGAAACGATGGGGGGACACGATCGACAGGACGTATGAACGTTTCGATGAGACTGTCGGCAAGGTCGCTTCACGTCTGGATGACAACACTATCCTCATGGTTATGAGCGACCATGGATTTAATTCATTCCGTCGTGCCGTCAATATTAATACATGGCTAAGGAATGAAGGGTTCCTGGTTGCGGACCCGGATGCGTGTCGCGACGATCTCAGTCTGAGGGATCTTCAGCACGGCGGTGCATTCTGGCCCGGTGTCGACTGGAGCAAAACACGGGCTTACTCGATGGGCCTCGGGAAAATCTATGTCAATCTCCGCGGACGGGAATCGCAGGGGGTCGTGGACCTGGGTCGTGAGTACGAGGAACTCCGGGACGAGATAATCGGTAAATTCTCAAAGCTGACCGATCCGCAATCCGGCAAACCGGTAGTCAGCGTTATGCACAAGGCGGACAGGATTTTCTCGGGTCCGATGGTTCCGCATGCCGGGGATTTAATTGTTGGCTTCAATATTGGATATCGAGTAAGCTGGCAGACCGCTCTCGGGGGATTTCCCGCGGAGGTTATCGAGGACAACAAGAAAAAATGGTCGGCCGATCACTGTTCGGTGAATTCAGATTTCGCGAGCGGTGTTTTATTGACGACTGAGAAATACGGCGCCATATCGGAGGGGAGGAGTCCGGATATTATGGATCTCGCGCCGACGATAATGCGCCACATGGATGTCGATATTCCCGATGACATCGATGGAGTCCCCCTGCAGGAGAAGTGAATTAGTCCTGTTAAATTCAGACGGGTGGCCGCCACAAGCGGAGCGAAGGCGTAGCTTGTGGCGGAATACAAAAGTTATCATTCGCCGACAAGCTCCGTTTGTCATCGGCACCCACTTGGCTAAGAACGGCAAACAGCTTGACACTTAACAAATTTGTGGTACATTAATAAAATGAGCCTCGCAAAAATTCTAAAATCTGTTAAAAAGTTTGTTAAAAAAAGTTCATCTGGACAGAGGAAACGGTCCAAATCGTCACCAAACAAATACGTTAAAGTTAAGGTCGGGAATAAAAAAGTAGCTGAACACCGCCAGGTTCTGATAAACGATGGATTCAATCTAAAGGGGAAAGATACACATCATCGGAACAGGCGAAAGAATGAGAACTGGAGAGGAAACTTAGTTTCCCTTACTCCGAAACAACACCGGGCAGTTCATTTGGCTGAAGACAACTTTGATATTGTAACGAGAAAAAAGCGAAAGCCGAATAAATACGAAAGCACGATTTATAAGAACTTAAGTAAGTATTGTAAAGCCAAACCAAAACAGCGAAGGAATCGTTGAGTATATCCTTTTACCTTAATCAGTCATGAAACGGGTGGCCGTCACAAGCGGAGTATGACGTAGCTTGTGGCGGTAATAGTAATTATCAGTCGCCGACATGTTACGCTTTCGCTTCACTTGTCGTCGGCACGCGACTTAACGAAGCTCAAAATCCCCACGACAAAGAAACTCTCCAACGCCAGATCGCCGCAACGGACATTCAGATAGACAGGCTGGTTTATGAGTTGTATGATCTGACGGAGGAGGAGATAAAGATAGTGATAGGAGTAGACGAATGAAAAAACCTCATCTTTTGGTATTAATGGGAGCTGGCGGAAGCATAGACATAGGGATGCCTTCAACAAAGTGTCTCACTGACCATATTATTAAGTGCATAACCCCAAGTTATGATGGAGATCTGCCAGATCCATATAATAAAGGCAATCCTGATGTTATAAAGCAAATTCAATCATTTTGTTTTGAGCTATGGGAAAAATTCACAACACGTCGAAACCAGCCTAATTTCGAACACCTTATTGGAGATTTGGAATTCATTTACGGCCTGAACGAGCGGGATGAAGATGGTAATTTCAGCGAAAAACATAAACTGGCTGATAAATCCCTAGATTTTGCAATCAATATAATATTACAATTAATCTATAAACATTCCATTATGCTTGATAAAGATAACAGAGAGTCTTGGGCTATATTCTCAGAATTTTGGAATAGATTGAACGACACTTTTGAATTGATCGTGATCACCCTGAATTACGGAAATGAGATCGAAAAGGCCATTGAGTTGCAGAATAAAGGGTTTGTATCTGTATCCAACAATAATTTTTCAATGAGATTAGATGGATCAGAATTCTTCAAAGGTATAATTGAACCTCAGATAATACACCTTCATGGATCTATTCACTTTGGACAGAACTGGGACATACCAGGTTTTATAGATAATTTGGAAAACCTTCAAGATCAACACTACTACGATAAACCGATGAGTGCTTATAGTTTGAGTAATTTCATGAAGTGGGAAAATGTTGGAAGCGCAGAAGGGAATATTGGCAAGTCTCGACCCATTATAGCTGGCCTCAGAAAAATGGATAAATTCAACTGGAGTCCTTTTTGTTATTATTTAGCTATTCTTCCTAGATTGTTAAATGAAATCCAAAATTTATTAATTATTGGCTATGGTTTCGGAGACCCTCATATAAATAACTGGCTATTGAGAATCAGAGACTTTGGAGAAATCGAGAATCGAAAAATTTTCATGATTACAAAAAAGGACAGCTGGGAAGAGACCAAAGAGCAAAACCACGTTGATTTCGCTCTAAATAAACAATTGGAATCTCAGAATGAAGCTTACGAACAAAATTTTATAGAAATTATAAAAAAAATGAGTTTTGATTGTTGGTGTGGCGGTTTCAATGGGTTCGCAAAAAATGATGGGGTAAATAAACTGATTGAATATTTCAAATAGTCAAGCGGTAGACCCATATCTATGTGATATGGGTTCCATTTCCAACCATCCTCCCAAAAAAATCCCCCTTTCCCCTTGCCCCTACTTGACAATATCCCATCTTTATGCTATACTCACTATGGAAGGGCATTCTGTACCCACTGCAGGGAATTCCCTCCATACGGAATCCGGCGCGTGATTTCCAGCTCTTGAAGCTGAGCGCCTGTAACCACGCCACCTTCG